>JAEWMM010000121.1 GCA_023457175.1 Bacillota bacterium
GCAGACGCAAAGCGTCTCGCGGGCGGGACGCTGTCCCCCCGCGTGGCCCCCTGTCCTCCGGTGGGGCTTAGAAACGGTTTTTGGCCATATGTGCCACGTGAAAATGTTAGCGTCCCACGCGCCGTTGGCCGGGCGTGTATCCAGACTTGCTGCTAGATTATGCGCGCTAATCAGGTTGTGCGGCCCCTTGGGAACACGGCGGCGCTTCCATCGCGCCCCCATGCGGGCAACGGATAATTTTTTTACATTAAGAGGCAGCAAAAGCCCATGTGAAGGCTTCCTTCCACATGGGCTTGCTGCTATTCACCTATGATATGGCGCGCATTTTCGTAATCCTTTTTGTGTACATAAAAGGTATAAAGATACTGGTAGTCAGGGTTGACGCCTGCACTGCCGGTACGGGCCCGGACGTCGACACGGGTAAGCGAATCGTCCTGCCCGCGGGTTTTAAGCTGATAGTCAATGCCGTTGGCAGCCAGCAGCGCGCGTATTTCGCCCTGCCGCTGCATGCTGTGGGTCACGGTAAGCTCGCGTCGATTAAACGGCGTCATCATGGGGTCTCCCCTTGCTTTGCGGCTGCTTCAAGGTAGGCTGCGCGCCCGCTCTCGTACAGGTTACCGCCGTGACAGTCCAGCACCACGACGGCGGGAAAATCGACCACCTCGAGCCGGTGGATCGCCTCCGAGTCAAGGTCGGGGTAAGCGATGACCTCACAGGCGGTCACGGTGGAAGCCAGCAGCGCGCCGGCGCCCCCGATTGCCGCCAGATAGACGCCCTTGTTGCGCCCAATCGCCTCGACCACTTCAATCGAACGCAGGCCCTTGCCGATCATGCCGCGCAGGCCCGCTTCATCCATCAGCCGCGGCGCATAGGCATCCATGCGGTAGCTGGTCGTCGGCCCGGCCGATCCGATAACGACGCCCGGCCGGGCGGGTGTTGGGCCGACATAATAGACGATCTGGTCGCTTAAATCGCAGGGCAGCGGCTCGCCCTCATCCAGCAGCGCCACCAGACGCTTATGAGCGGCGTCACGCGCGGTGTAAATCACACCCGAAATTAAAACCGAATCTCCCGCGCGCAGCGAGAGGGCCTGTTCCTCGGTAAACGGCACCGTAATCTTTTTTTTCATCACATGTACTCCCCTTAAAGCACCGCCGTCTTGTGGCGGGTGACATGGCAGTTGATATTGACGGCGCAGGGCAGCTGCGCAATGTGGGTGGGAAAGGCTTCGATGCTGACACCCAGCGCCGTTGTGCGCCCGCCAAAGCCCTGCGGGCCGACACCGAGCGCGTTGATGCTTTGCAGCAGCTCGCGCTCCAGCGCAGCGTAGCGCGGGTCGGGGTTCGCCGAATCGAGCGGACGCAGCAGCGCCTTCTTGGCCAGCAGCGCCACGCGGTCAAAATTTCCGCCTATGCCTATGCCCACCACAATGGGCGGACAGGGATTCGGCCCGGCCTTTTCAACCGTCTCAAGCACAAAGGCTTTGATGCCCTCTGCCCCGTCCGAAGGCTTGAGCATGGCAAGACGCCCCATGTTCTCGCTGCCGGCGCCCTTTGGCGCCACCGTAATGGTCAGGCGATCGCCCGGCACCACATCGTAGGTGATGACAGCCGGCGTGTTGTCGCGGGTGTTTTTGCGCTCCAGCGGGTCGGAGACGATGGATTTTCTCAGGTAACCCTCGGTGTAGCCAAGGCGGACACCCTCGTTGATCGCGTCGGTAAGGCTGCCTGACACATATACCTCCTGTCCCAGCTCGACAAAAACGCAGGCTGTGCCGGTGTCTTGACAGATGGGCATGTCCAACGCCTCGGCGCGCTGATAATTCTTAATGATGTCGTCGAGCACCCCGCAGGCGGTGGGCCAGGCTTCGGTGGCTTTTGCCTCATCCAGCGCTGTGCGCACATCGGCGGGCAAAAGCCGGTTTGCCTCAATGCAAAGCGCTTTGACGGCCTCTGTTATCTGGCGGTCTGTTATTGTTTTCATTTTCAGTCACCTCGTTATTTGTGTTGCGGCCGGTTCTCGGTCACATATTGCCTGAGCGGCTGCCACGCCATTTTGACAACGCACTATTAGGACCAAACAAAGCGGCAAGCAGATTCGCCCGGCAGCACGGGGCGGTCAGCGGCGTCATATCCGCGGCGCGTGCCGCAGGATTAAAATGCTGCCATGCCGCCATAAAGCAGCCCTGTCCGGCGCATTGCCAGTATGAAGTCATGATGTGATCATTATAGCACAGCGCAAGCGTTGGCTCAACGCGCAACCGCGGCAGAACCGGGCATTTTGCACCGCAAAAGGGGAGCGTTACGTCCCTTCGCAAATGCGAGACGTAACGCTCCCGGTGTAGAAGAATGAAGATCAGCAGCTCAGGCAACTGCAACAGCAGGCGCAGCCATCCGAATAGACAGGGTAGCAAATCCGCCTTGCCGGTCTGGTTTGCCCGCCGCGCCCACAGCAGCCGCAGCAGCAGCCGCAGCAGCAACAGCAGCATTCGCAGCAGCGACCGGGCCAGCCGGGCTCACGGTCAATCGGTTCTTCAAAGCCGCAGTTGCACCACGGCGTGCGGCAAGAATATTCACGCATAACGCATCGTGCTCCTTATATATAAGTGAGATTTGTATGGTAATTACAGGTACACTATATTGTATGCTTTTGGAACGAATATGTTCTTTGCGGCTAAAGCGGGCGCATTAATATGCCTCTAAAATAGTTAAGATGCATATTAATGAATAAATTTGCAGTAAATTTCGTAAAAGCACTTGATTTATTATGAGATATGAGTATAATATACAAACAGAATCAAATTGACAAAACAAACATGAGTATGAGATGGAGGAAAATACAATGAAAAAGATTACCGCATTTTTGCTGGCAGCCATGCTGCTGCTGTCTGCCACCGCTTGTGGCTCTGCTTCAAGCTCCGCCGCACCGTCGAGCTCTGAGACGCCCGCTTCCTCTGCGAGTGCCGAGCCCGCCATCAAGGGGGTAGACGACCTTACCGGCAAGAAGATCGGCGTTCAGCTGGGCACCACCGGCGACATCTACGCTTCGGATATCGAGGGCGCGACCATCGAGCAGTATAACAAAGGCTTTGAGGCTGTTCAGGCGCTCTCCCAGGGCAAAATTGACGCTGTCATCATCGACGATCAGGTCGCAAAGGCGCTGTCCGCAACCAACGACGCCGTCACCGTGCTTGCAGAGCCGTTCACCGTTGAGGATTACGCCATCTGCGTCTCCAAGAGCAAGAGCGACCTCACCGCAGCCATGAATGCGGCTATCGCCGAGCTCAAAGCCGACGGCACGCTGCAGGCCATCCTCGACAAGTACATCGGTCAGGTCGAAGGCGCCAAGGGCTATGAATCCCCCGCCGATATCGACCGCTCCAAGGGCACCCTTGTCATGGCAACCAATGCCGAGTTCCCGCCCTATGAGTACCATGAGGGCGACAGCATTGTCGGCGTTGACGCCGAGTTTGCCAAAGCCATCTGCGACAAGCTGGGCTATGAGCTGAAGATTGAAGATATGGCGTTTGACGCGATCATTGCTGCCGTTCAGAGCGGCAAGGCCGACTTCGGCGCCGCGGGCATGACCGTTACTGAGGACCGCCTTCAGGCCATCGACTTTACCGACAGCTACTGCACCGCTTCTCAGGTAATCATCATCAAAAAGTAAGTTGCAAAATAGGTAAATTTATTGTATGCTTTAGGGGTTCTTTTCAGAGCCCCTATTGTGTTATACTAATGCATATACCATTGCTGGGATAAAGAAATATCAAGGGTGTGAACGGCTTTGAGCTTCTCCGAAAAGCTTTACCTGAATTTTATTAAGGACGATCGGTGGAAATATTTAACAACTGGTCTGCAAAACACTATTATCATCGCGTTTTTCGCGGTGCTTATCGGTGTTGCCATCGGTTTTTTAATCGCCATGGTGCGCACAACCTACGACAAGTCGTTTCGGCCCAAATGGTGGCTGGCGGTCTTAAACTTTTTTGCGAAGCTGTATCTCACCGTTATCAGAGGCACCCCCGCGCTGATTCAGCTCATGATCATTTACTATGTGGTGTTCGCCTCGGTCGACGTCAATAAAACCTTGGTGGCCAGCATTGCGTTCGGGCTTAATTCCGGCGCTTATGTCGCCGAGATTTTCAGAAGCGGCATCATGAGCATCGACCGCGGCCAGATGGAAGCGGGCAGAAGCTTAGGGCTTAACTATAACACGACCATGTGGCTGATCATCATGCCGCAGGCCATCAAGAATATTCTGCCGGCGCTGGGCAACGAATTTATCGTGCTGCTCAAAGAAACCTCTATATCCGGCTATATCGCCATTCAGGACCTGACAAAGGGCGGCGATATCATCCGCAGCCGTACATACGAGGCGCTGCTGCCGCTGGTTGCGGTGGCGCTCGTCTACCTCGTCATGGTCATAGGCCTTGAAAAACTCGTGGGCCTGCTGGAAAGGAGGCTTGCAAAGAGTGATTACCGTTAAAGCGCTGGATAAATATTTTGGCGAAAAGCATGTTTTAAAGGAACTGGACGAAACGATTAAAAAAGGCGAAAAGGTCGTCATCGTCGGCCCCTCGGGCTCGGGCAAGAGCACGTTTTTGCGTTGCCTGAACCTTTTGGAGACCCCGACCTCGGGTGATATCTGGTTTGAGGAAAATAATATTACCGACCCCAAGTGCGACATTGACGCGCTGCGCAGGCGCATGGGAATGGTGTTCCAGCATTTTAACCTTTTTCCGCATTTGAGCATCATACAGAATATTACGCTGGCGCCGGTCAGGCTCAAGCTGCAAACACCGCAGGAGGCTCAGCAGAGCGCCCTTGCGTTGCTGGAACGCGTCGGTCTGGCAGACAAAGCGTACGCCTACCCCGCGCAGCTTTCAGGCGGGCAAAAACAGCGCGTCGCCATTGTGCGGGCGCTGGCCATGAAACCGGATGTCATGCTCTTTGACGAGCCGACCTCGGCGCTCGACCCCGAAATGGTGGGCGAGGTGCTTGAGGTTATGAAGGAGCTGGCCCATGACGGTATGACCATGGTGGTGGTCACGCATGAGATGGGCTTTGCCCGCGAGGTGGGAACCCGTGTGCTCTTTATGGATGAAGGGCGTATTCTAGAGCAAAACACCCCCGCGGAGTTTTTTGCGCATCCGAAGAATCCGCGTCTGAAAGATTTTCTTTCAAAGGTGCTTTAAATTTACGTGTAAAAACAGCGCCCACCGTAAGCATTGGCGGTGTGCGCTGTTTTTATTTGGGGTTGGGCGCCGCTATTGCAGGCGGCGAATTCAATGGATTCCCATTATTCCTTGGTATAGCCAATCGGCAGCTCGACAAGCTTGCCCGGTATATTGGATGAAAGCCCGTTGATCTTCATCATAATTTCCCCGACCTGCTCGTCGGCGATCGACTGTGTCAATCCAACGAGCGCGCCGCCGTCAAAAAAGAACCGGATCGTCTGCTCCCCCCGCGCATATTCCAAGCAGGGCCGCGCCGCGCCCAAAAATGTGCCGGTGCCCTCGCCTATATAACGCAGCTCAGAAAAATCGGTGTCAAAGCTGTTGGCGCTTTGTTCGGGGTCTATCTGCGTATAGCTGCGCTGCGCGTCGTTGATCCGATAGACATTGCCGTCAAAAGCCAATGTGCGTATCGTCACCAGCGCACCCGACAGATCGCTTGAGACGCTGATGGAGGAATTATCGCCCCTGACCGCGATGAGCATGGGGTTTTCGAGCTGCATGCCCTCCATTTCGATGACGGCGGTGCAGTCGATGTAATAGGTGCCGTTTCTGAGAATGTCAGCATATTTTTCGGCGGCGTTTGCCGCCTGAGAGGCAGGCGCACTGCTCTGCGTCGGCTGAGATTCGGATTCCGACTGGTGCTGGCTCTGGCTGCCCGCTTCAGCCGGTGATGCGGCCGACGAAAGGCCGAGATCTCTTTTGCTGCAAGCAGCAGATAAGATTATAAGTAACGCCATAAGTATAATTACATTGAGCTGTCTCATGCAGTTAATCCCCTTCGGCAGTATGCCAAATAACGTTTTTATCATCATACCACACCCATCGCAGTATTTCAATTTTCGACAGAAAGTAATGCGTTTTTATATGCCGTTCGTGACAGCGGAAATTTCTATAGATGCAAAGGCTTAATTCCCAACTCTTTAAAAACACGAAAACTCATCGTGAGCGGACTAATACCGCAAGCCATACATTCCCCGCCCGCCTCATCGAAAAGCGGCAAGAGCCGATTGGCCGAATATATAGTAAACAAATACGGGCCTATCTTGGTAATGCATTTTGCGTCTTGCCGCGTTCTCGTCTTAAGTAAGCGTCGGCCCACTTGCGTCTTCCGGCTTGCCGGGCACAACAACCCGGCGACTATCCTGCCTCCGGTTGTTTGAACTATAACCTTTCTGAAACACCTTTTATCCCGCCCGTATGGACCTTTAATGCCGCTTTCCTGATAAAATAATAACCTCTAAGTAAACAGTCGTTTCTGTCGACTTAGAGGTTATCTCTTTACTAAACCGGAGCTTTCGGCTGTTTAGCAAACGGCGTTATACGGATAACGCATTTGAGCCGCATTAAACTGAAAGGATGTATTAGAGCCCGGCAGGAATACCGATGATCGCGCTTAATATGCTGGCCAAAATTAAAATGATGGCGCCCCCGATACGGGAGGATATCTGTGCGAAGGGCATAAGATCCATACGGTTGGCCGCCCCCAAGGTGGCAATGTCACCCGAGCCACCCATATTGGCCATGCACAGACCGGCCGTAATAGCCGATTCGATCGGATAAAGGCCGATTAGGCTGCCTATAAACCAAGTGCCCAAAATTGCGCCAATCATGGTGGTCAAGGCTAAAATCAGATAAGTAGGCGTTAAATTGTCGATAACAACCTTCAGATCGGTGTAAACAAATCCGATACCGAATAAGACGGCGGGAATGGCAATAGCCGTGATAAAACGGTACCACTGGGCAATCGACTCCTGCAAGCCTTCGGGAATGAGGCCGAAAATTTTGCACATGGCACAGGCTATAATCGTCCAGCCATAGTAGTGAATGCCCGGAATGATCTTGCTGATCAAAATGCCGATCACGAAGAAGGCGCCCGTCATTAAAAAGCCTACACCCATATCCTTAAAGTTGGCAGGGGTTTTGCTTGTTTTCTGTTCGCCGAGCAGCTTGTCCTGATTTTTCATCAGCTGGCCGTTTCCGGTCCATGACGGCTTTTTCTTGCCGATCGCGTTTAAGA
>JAEWMM010000122.1 GCA_023457175.1 Bacillota bacterium
CCCGCAAGACAAAGGACAAAAGCCGACTGTTGCCCGATAAAAGGCGGGTTCGCGGCAGGGCCAAAACTGCGCTGCAAGGCATCCATGCTTTTAAGCTTGGGGAGACGACGAATAAGGGGGATACAGCGGCTGTCACCGGCAAGAGAAATGCTCTGTCCGGCGGGAATGCAGAACGCAAAGCCAGCATGTTTTTACCTGTGTTGAATGTTGATTCCTTCAAAATACTATATGGGCGTGCAAACCGTGATATGCGCTTGTTTGCGACCATAGAATAGCGGTAGGATGCGAGGTGTTGCAAATGAAACGAATATTGGCGGGTTTATTTGGCCTTGCCGTGATTGCGGCGCTTTTTCTAAAGGCGCCTGCAGCGGCGCAGGGCATTGCCGAGGGCGTGCGGCTCTGTATGCAGGTGCTGCTGCCGTCATTACTGCCCTTTATGATTGCGGTGTCGTTTTTGTCGCTTTCAGGCGGACTTTTACTGCCCGCAAAGCTGCTTTTTCCACTGTTTAAGCTGCTGCGCCTGCCCGACGCGCTGCGCGACGTCTGGCTGGCCTCGTTTTTGGGCGGCTACCCCACCGGCGCGCACACCCTGTCCACGCTGGTACAGCAGGGATTGATGCCGCGCGAGACCGCCGGCCGTATGCTGGGCTGCTGCGTCAACCCCGGGCCGGCCTTTCTTGTGCTGGCTGTGGGACAGTCGATGCTTGGCTCGCGCCATATCGGCGGGCTGCTGCTGCTGGCACAGGTCATCTCATCCCTTGTGCTCTGCGCACTGCTTTGCCGCCGTACGCAGCGTACCGCGGGCAAGACCGCCGCCAAACGGCTCGATTCGCTGTCCGATGCCTTTGTGGCCGCTGTCTCTGGCGCTTCTTCGGCCATGCTGACCGTCTTTGCGTTCGTACTGGCTTTTTCGGTCGTTTTTTCGTTGCTCGACGCCTTGGATCCCAGATTAAAGCCGCTGGCCGCCGTTTTGGAGGTCACGCTGGGTTGTGCCGCAGCCGCAGAGCTCGGCGGAAAAACCGGCCTGCTGCTCACCGCATTCTTTATCGGATTCGGCGGGTTTTCGGTCGGTTTTCAGGTGCTGGCGCTCGCACGGCAGGCCGGTATTCCAACCCGCGGCTTCTGGACGGCGCGCCTGCTGGGCGGCCTGCTCAACACCGGCATTTTCGGGCTGCTGCTTATCTTTGACAAAACCGCCGTTGCCACATTGGCCAAAAACGCGCCGCCGGTGGCCGTCTGGTCCTCAGACCGGCTGCTGGGCGCTGTCTGCATTGCGGCCATGCTGCTGATATCGCTGAAGAAATTGGAAACCCCAACCGTAAAATCTAAACGCTGAATGCTGGTGAAAGCCGCCGCTTTGTGCTAAAATAGCATCATAGGCAGCGCCGCAAAGGCTCGGCATCAAGGGATACTTTACCCGCGCAAAGGGTGATTAGTGGATACGGTACGGCGGGAATGCGCCGTGCGTTCGCCTGCTTTTGTGTTCCGATGCCAAACCGCCCCAGCTATAAGGAGGTGTCAAAATGTTTAGGCCAAAGCTTTTTGGCAACAATATCACACCGTCGTGCAGCTATTGCGAATACGGCACCTTAACACAGGATCAATCCGCCATTTTGTGCGCGCGGCATGGCGTTGTCACGCCGGATTACGCCTGCCGCAAATTTGTTTACGATCCGCTCAGCCGTGTTCCAAAGCCGCAGCCGAAGCTCGCCAAATTTGACCCAAGCGACTTTGAGCTGTGATATTAATATCCCAAGTATAAGGAGCATGTCATTTTGAAAAGATTTATAATTACATTGCTGGCGGCGCTTATGATCATCGGCATTTCGCTGACCGCCTGCAACAGAGCGGACTGGGGGGACGGCGATGCGCCAACCGCGTCGCCGTTAAACGGTTTGCTG
Source organism: Bacillota bacterium (assembly GCA_023457175.1). GTDB lineage: Bacteria > Bacillota > Clostridia > Oscillospirales > Ruminococcaceae > Yanshouia. Next base: position 1,902 of record JAEWMM010000122.1, read on the forward strand.
GTAAAATCGAACCGTAACGAGGACTTCCCCTCTAAACCCCAGCTCTCAGCCAAAGCGATGCGGCAGGAGCTGAACGCTATTGCCCAGTACGCCCAGGAGGTCGGTTATAATGCGATTTTATTTGAGGTCAGAAGTCAAGGCGAATCGCTTTACAGATCGCCCGTCTTCCCCAAAAGTCAGTTTTTCTTAAAAAAGCAGGGCGCTTTTACGCTTTTTGATCCCTTAAGCGAGATGATAAAGGCCGCTAAAAAGAAGGGGCTTGTCGTCTACGCTGTCGTCGATCCGTATTCGCTGGGTACTGATCTTTCTCAGCTCGCTAAAAAACACCCCGCTGTAAAGGATAATTCTTTAACAACGTCCATTGGGGAGAGTCATCTGTTGAACCCCGACGGCGCTCAGACGATACAGCTCAACGCCAAGGATCTGGGCGCCATGGCCAAGCGCTATAAGCTGGGCGGCATCATTCTTGAAAATGCCCATGCCACCGACGGGCTGCAAAGCGCCGTGGCCGGCCTGATGCAGGGCTGCCGCGACGCGATCGGCAGCCGCACCCGTCTTGGTCTGATGCTGCCCGACGCCGCATTAGAGGAGGATTTTTCCGCAGCCCTTGCCCTTTGCGACCTCGTGCTTCCGACCATTGAGGCCGAGGTAACGCCCACCGGCGGCGGTTACGCCGGCCGCATTGTGGAATGGCAACAGGCCGTGGGTGACAAGCTGACCGTTGTATTCGATCTTAAAAACGACGCTTTATCTGCGGTGCAGCTTTCGGCACAGGCGTTTGAGGCGGTGCAAAGCGGCGCCAGCGCGCGGGTGGTAACCCATTACGGCGCGGCGCGCAGCCGCAGCGATTTCGCGGGCGACCTTTTGGCTTCCGCAGCAACCGCAAACGCCTATCAGCCTGCGGCCCTGAGCTACGCGCCGTCGCAGTCCCTTTCGGTCACCCGGCCGACAGGCACTATTACCGTCGATACGGCAAGCTATTGCATTACCGGCACCTCCGACCCCGCGCAGCCGCTGACGCTCGACGGGCAGGCGGTGGCGCGCGGAGACGACGGTCTGTTTGCTGTTTTGGTGCCGCTTAAATACGGCGGCAACACCTTTACGCTACGGCAGGGCGATGCGAGCCAGATCGTCACCATCGCCCGGCCCGACGGCAGCGGCCCGGCGGCAACGACCGTCAACGTCACGTCCATGGCGCCCAGAAGCTCGCTGCTGGTCTATAACGGCGTGGAGTTTTCGATAAGCTGCGTGGCTCCGGCCGGAAAAACCGTGACGGCCACGCTGGGCGGCGGTACCGTGACGCTCAAGCAAAACGCCGTAGCCGCCCCTGATGTGCCCGCCGTTTTTTCGGGTAAAATGACATTGACCGGCGCCGGGGACAGCGAGGTTAAAGACCTTGGGCCAATCGCCTACGAAATAGAGGGCGGAGAAACGGCTGTCTCGGGCGGCAACGTCTATCTGCTCGGACATGGCGCAACCGCTTATATCCGAGTGACCGAATTTGTGGCCTCGGTCTTCCCCGACAGCTCGGTCGCCGAGGGCAATTATAAATCGGTCTACAAGGCCGGGGTTATCGAAGAAATCGCCGATCAGATGGGCGAGTATTACGAGCTTGTGTCGGGCGGTTATATAAAAAAAGCCACCGTTGAAGTGGTGGATAAAAGCGTCGCCGCACCGTTGGTGCTGGCCGGCGTCTCCGAACAGCATAATGACCGCACCGAACAGTTTATTCTGGCAGGGCTCGGCAGCGTTCCCTACACCTTTGCGGATGAGGAGGACGGCCGCTGCATCATTACGCTGCATCAGGCCAACACCGCCATCAATCTTAACGCGCTTCCCACAGAAAGTGAATTATTCGCAAAGATTGAATGGTCGAACGACGGCGGCGCGTTAACCTGCACGCTGACCCCGCGCGACGCTAAAAAGGTTTGGGGCATTGATATTCTCAACCAAGGCAAGGATGCCGTGCTTTATGCCAAGCGCGCACCAAAGCTGTCAACTGTGCCGGGTAAGCCGATGGCGGGTGTTGTCGTCGTGCTCGATCCCGGACACGGCGGCACCGACACCGGCGCGCCCTCGACGCTGGGGGCGTCAGGTCCCTACGAGCGGGATGTAAACCTTGCAGATGCTCAAATGCTCAAAATGCGTTTAGAGCAGCTTGGCGCGACGGTGGTGATGACCCGCACCGACAACGACACCACGCTGACGCTTTACGACCGCATGGAGACGGCGCAAAACACGCTGCCGGACTTCTTTATGTCGATGCACCACAACAGCGTGGCCGAATCGCAGGACGCAAACCTGCACAGCGGCGTCGAGGCCTATTACTACGAACCGTTCAGCCGCGATTTTGCCGAGGGAGCGGCACGCAGCATCGCCGATAACGTTTACGCGCGCGACTACCGGTTCTCCGACTGGAGCTATTACACCGTAACCCGTATGCGCTACACCCCAAGCATCCTGTGCGAGATCGGCTTTATGCCCAATCCGACCGAGCTAAAAAAGGTCTGCGACCTGACGGAAATCTATAAAACCGCCGACGCGCTGGCACTGGCAATGCTCAATCTCATAGCTTCTGCGGCCTGAAAATGACGAAGGCGCCGCA
>JAEWMM010000123.1 GCA_023457175.1 Bacillota bacterium
GTCCTCCACCGGCAGAGCCGGTGGTTTCCAGTATAACAAAACGCCGGCTGCAAGGTTTATGCAAAACCTTGCAGCCGGGCGTTTTTAATCTTAAAATTGAACGAAATGCGGTTGTTTTTCGGGCATCCGCACCTCTTAGATCTCCTTCAGGTACGCGTCCATAACGTGGGCGGCCAGCACCACCGTCTTGAGACATCGCGTTTCCTCGTTGCGATATTTGAGCTTGAGCGCGTCGCAGTCAATACTGCCCAGCTCGTCCTCAAACCTCTGGACAAAGCCGGCGCACAGCTCTTTAAAGTTCTCGGTGGCGTGGGCGCGATCCTCCACCTTCAGGCAACCGATGGCCGCCAGCGCGCCACACAGCGCCCCGCAGGTCTTTTCGCAGCCCAGGCCGCCACCAAACGCGCTGACCAGCTTAAAATCCTGTTCGCGCAGGCCAAGGCCGTATTCCTCGTCGGCCACGCGCAAAATAGTTTCGGCGCAGTTATAGTCCCGGGTGATAAAATAGTCGTATACGCGATCCTCCATCAAGACGTCCCCTCTCATACAATTGCTCTGATATTTGTCTTCATTGTAGCACATCCACACGCGGAATGCGCAATAAAATCACATCGCAAAATACAATGCGCAAAATATTTGTCCAAAGCAGAGTTGGACGCCGGACGGCCGCTTAATCCAGCGATTCGGTCTGGAACGGCTCTTGCAGCACGCGGGCGTCCTGCGGCACGGTAATCAGCGGCAGGCTTTGGGCCGTCGTCGCGCGGTAGCCGCCGATATCGTCCGCGGCAAAGGGCAGATGATAGAACATTACATGCCGCGGGCGGATGACGTCGGCAATAAACGCCCGGCCGCGCTCCAGCGTCAGCCACGGAAAATTCAGCAGCGCCAGATCGACCGGCGCATCGTCGAGCCAATCGGTCAGCATCGGGTTGCAGATAACGCAATCGCCGAGCATCAGCACCCGAAAACCGTCCAGATTCATCAGGCAGCCATAGTTGGGCAGGTCAATATATTCCTTGCCGTCGTGGCGCAGATGCTTAAACCAAAATTCGGCGCGGCCCATTGTCATCCGGTGGCTGTCCTCATGCAGAAATAGGCTGTTGTTCAGCTCCTGCATCGGCGAAACCATCAACGCTGCGGGCCACAGGCTATGCGCCCGCTCCGCTGCCGGGCGGGTGTAGTGGTCGCGGTGGTCATGCGTATAAAAAATCATGTCCGGGTTTTGAAACGCCGGCGCCTGTAATATATATTGCTCCATTTCGGGCGTGACGGTGCTGAATTCCACCGCCTTATCGTCGTGGAAGGTATCACAGCAAATCTTTATACCGTTGCACTCAATCAGTACGCCCGCGTTGGCGGTGAGGGTGACTTGACATCTTGGCATGGTAACGCTCCTTATGGTGATATGGCAGTCCCGGCGGTAATGCGCCCCGGATTTGATCTATTATACCATGAGCGTAAGCGAATGGTATAATTGCGCATCAAAAGGCGGTTGCCGCGTCAGCTGCGAGCCGTTGCGCATTCTCCCAGTATAACAAACAAAAATCCTTGGTATAATGGCCTTGCAGCCATTATACCATAATTTGCGCCGCGCGTGAAATAAAAGCGCCTTATTGTTTAAAGGGGCCGTTTACGGCAATAGAGGGCCAGCGCAATCAGCGACACTACCGCTTCCGCTGCCGGCAGCGCGCACCAGACGCCCGTCATGCCCCAGAGCGTCGACAGCAGGAACACTGTCGGCAGCACGATGACAAAGCCGCGCAAAAGCGAAATAAAGTACGCGGGCCGGGCGTATTCGGTCGCGGCGAAATACGCCGAGACAACAATGTTAAGGCCCGCAAACACGCAGGATGTGAAGTATATTTTAAGGCCCGCCGTCGCAATACGCTGCATCTGCGGGTCGCGCGTGCTGTTAAAGGCGGCTGCAATCGGCTCTGCGCCAAAGAAAACAAGCGCGTAGACGGCGGCCGAGAGCGCCGCTACCGTTATCAGCGCATAGCGCAGCGTCGCGCCCAGCGCTTTGCGGCTGCCTGCGCCGTAAAGTCGGCTTATAATCGGCTGAATGCCTTGCGCCACCCCTGTAAATATCGAAATAACCACAATCGAAATATTGGCGATGACTCCGTAGGCCGCCACGCCGATGTTGCCGCTCAGGCACATGGCAATGAGGTTAAATACAATCATTACGACGCCCGAGGCCAGCTCCGAGATGCAATACGGCGCACCGCAGGAGAGAATATTCTCAGCCAGCCGGGGGTGAATGCGCGATTTCTCCGGTCTAAAGCCATTTTTGCCTTGAACGAAAAAGCCCGATAGTGTTATAAGGCTGATAATCGGCGCGCAGCCGGTTGCGAGCACCGCGCCAAAGATACCCATGTTCAGCGGAAAGATGAAAATATAGTCCAACACAATATTTGAGAGGCTGCCCGCCACCATCGCGAGCATAGCCAGCTGCGGCGCACCGTCATTCCGGACAAAGCACATGACAATGTTGTTTGCAATAAACAGCGGAGAAAAGAGTAAAAGTACCTTGAGATAGGTCTGGCACATGTCAAAAACAGCGCTATCCGCCCCCAGCGCCGCGGTGATAGTGCCGGACAGAAACACACCGGCAGCAAGGAGCAGCGCGGCAAAAAGCAGCGCCATCAGCGCCGCGTTATTAAAGGCCCGGTTGGCCTTAGCGTGATTATTCTGGCTTTTTAGGATGGCGTACTGGGTCGCACCCCCCATGCCCAGCATCAGACCGACGCCCTGAATCAGGCTAAAGACCGGTATCGCAAGATTCAGCGCCGCCAGACCGTTGGCGCCCATCCCCTGCGCCACAAAAAAAGTGTCGGCCAGAATATAACAGGACAGACCGATCATGCCGAGCACGTTGAGCGACGTATATTTTGCAAATTCCTTTAGATTTGTGGTATTCTTCATGCCGAAACCTCCGTACAAACAATAAAAGCGCCAGCCCTTCATATCTTGCGCGGCCTGGCGATATGAAGTCTGGCACTTGAATTTCTTACCCGGCGGTAAGAAATCGTCCATTATAATTGATGATGTAGTCCGTATAATATACCACATGGCCTTCACGCTGTCAATTCTATGGCGGTTTACCACTATCTTTGTCGGATTACGGCATTAAAACAGGCCGTTAATTTGCTTAATAACTTTTATTTCCCCTGTTTTTGTGGTAAATTAGGAGTACTATTCCGGCAAAATAAGCCGGGCGGCGGCCGATTAACGCCGACGCGACTATAAACCGGAGGAGGAATTAGCTTGGAGCATTTTGATCTTGTTATTGTGGGCAGCGGCGCGGGCCTGATGGTGATGGAGGCGGCGCTGAACAAGGGTTTGCGCTGTGCAATTATAGAAAAAGCGAAATTTGGCGGCACCTGTCTGACCAAGGGGTGCATTCCGTCTAAAATGCTGGTCTACCCCGCTGATTTTATTCGTGAGGCACAGTCCGCCGGGCGGTTCGGCGTTCGGACAGGCCCGGTTCAGCTCGACTGGGACACTGTTTCGAAAAGAATGTGGAAGCAGATTGATTTTAACGAAACGATTGAAAAGAACCTTTACAGCCTGCCGAATCTGACCGTCTATAAAGGCAGCGCCGCCTTTGTTGACGCCGACCGCATGGTTGTTTCCCGCCCCGGAGAGCCGGATGAAATAATCTCGGGCGACAAATTCGTACTGGCGGCGGGGGCCAGAAGCTTCGTGCCCGGTGTCGAAGGGCTTGAGGCGGCGGGTTATATTACCTCCGAGCGCTTTTTTGGCGATAAGTTTCCCAAAACGCCCTGGAAAAGCCTTGCAATCATCGGCAGCGGCGCTATCGGCTGTGAGTTTGCGCATATTTTTTCGGCCTTTGGCACACAAGTGACCCTAATCTCCCGCACGAGCAGCATACTGAACAAAGAAGAAACCGACGTGGCCCAGTTTGTCGAGAAGCAGTTTGTGAGCGCAGGCATCACGGTGCTAAACGACAGCGACATTCTGTCCGCCGCGGCGCATGACGGCCAAAAGCAATTGACGGTCCAAAACCGTCTGACCGGGCAGCGCACCGTCGTCGAATGCGAAGAAATTCTCGTCGCCGCCGGCGTGCGCTCCAATGCGGACAGCCTTGCGCTTGAAAAGGCCGGGGTCGAAACCGATAAAAGCGGCTGGATCAGAACCAACGCTTACCTCGAAACCTCGCAGCCGCGTATCTGGGCGCTTGGCGATATCAACGGTAAATATCAGTTTCGGCACAAGGCCAATTACGAGGCTCAGGTGCTGATTCAAAACCTGTTTTCGGGCGGCGAAAAAACCGAGGTACGCTATGATGCCGTTCCATGGACGATTTTTACCCACCCGCAGGTGTCGCATGTCGGCATGACCGAGAAGGAGGCGCAGCAGCAGGGGCTGGCTTACCAGACCGCCAAAAACTATTACTCCGAGGTCGTGAGCGGCCGCGCAATGGGCTACCGCGACCGAGATGAGGACAACGGCTTTGTCAAAATGATCATCGGCGAGAACAAAAAAATCCTCGGTGTTCACATTGTCGGACCGCATTCCTCGGTGCTGTTGCAGCCGTTTGTCTATCTGATGAACGCGGGCTACCAGTGCCGGAAAAAGTGCCGGTCAATCGGCCCAAAGGAATTTGACGCGTTGCGCATTCTCTGCCCCGACGTCGGCACCTATGCGCCCATTAACGATTCGATGGTCATTCATCCCTCGTTAAACGAGCTGACAGCGTGGGTGTTTGAAAAGTTTGGCGAAGAGTGACCGGTTTTTAGTATAAATTAAAGCTTTGGATATGCATGAACATTTAACAGCGCTTATCCAGAGATGCAAATTAAAAGTTCGGATCAAACTTTTGAAGAAAAGCTTGACCAGAGGCTTTAATTTTCAGCTTTCCCCCGACAATGTACCCATGAAAAACAGGCGCTCCCGCATCGTTTCGGGAGCGCCCGTTTTGTACAAACGGCTTTGATCAATTATATTTATTCACACAGGAAATGCAGCATAAAGGTGACGGCCAACAGATCGGCGCAACCGCCGGGGCTGATATTTTCCGCAATAAAATCGGTGTCAAGCGCATTTAAAACCGCCATTGGGGGGCAGGGCGTCTTTTCGAGCAGTGCGGAAAGCGACGTCTGCAACGTTCTTTGCCGTTCGATGCCTGCGCGTGAAATCACATTGGTATCGGTGGCCTTGGCCATCAGGTGCAGCAACGCGATCGCGCCCGCGTCGTTAAGGCTGTACCCTTTACTCAGCAGTGCCGCCAGCACCGGCAGGCTGATAGCGCGCACGCTCTCAAAGCCGGAGGCCACCTCGCCCCGGATACCTGCGATGCCGTACTGCGTCCAGAGCCGCCCGCCCGCCGTCTGAGCGCCAGTTTGTTCAATTTTTTTCAAGTCGCTTTTCGCTTCGGCGGCGGTCATCTCGGCGCACAGCAGGCAGAGCCGTTCGGGCGTCCGCCCATCCGCCTCCGAGAGCCGTCCCGCAGCGGCACAGAGAATACCCATCGAATAGAAAGCACCCTTGTGGGTGTTCACCCCGCCGGTGGCGCCCAACATGTCCGATTCGGCACACTGCCCAATATAGCGCAGCGACGCAAAAAGCTGCGCGGGCGACAGCGATTCGCTGCGTATCCCCTTTAAGGCACAGGCTTTAAAATAGGGCGTCAGCACCGCAGCGCTGTTGACAAAGGTGAAGATGTCCATATCACGGTGCGCGCCAGCGTTCGCACGGTCGACAAGGCCGGGCTTAGGACTGACGCAGACCTCGGTCAGCAGGCTTCTGACCGCCAGCCCTGCGATGCGGTCGGCAGCCGCGCCGTCGAGATAGTCGGCAATGAGCTGCCTTGTCCGCTGCTCGACAGCGTCGAGCCCGTGGCGGCGGCTGCGCGCGCAGGCTGCCGCCGCGTCGCCGCAGATCAGGCAGCGCCGGGGCGGCGCACCCATATCGCTGCGCGACAGCTTTTCACCGTCGGTGTTCAGCACATCGATGTCAAAAAGCCGCGCGGCGTCAAAGGCGTCTTCAATCTGCACCATCATGCTTTTGATGGCCGCGGCGGGGAAATCCACCGCCCAATAGCCCTCAAGGCCGGTGCGGTAGTCCCGCACGGCGCGAAAGGCCGCCGTGACGCGGTGGCGCCCAAGCTGCTCGTCTATAA
>JAEWMM010000124.1 GCA_023457175.1 Bacillota bacterium
TGCTGTTCACAACATCCTATGCAAAAGGGCGCGCGGTGGTGAAGTGAGGGGAATATGCAGCTAAAAAGGCATCAAACCCTATTCGTTGACGAGGCTCAGTATCTCCTTGACAATGCGGGCATTGGCGTCCTTAATCGCCATGCCGTAGGCGGCCTGCCCCAACGCCGCCAGCTTGGCTTTATCGCCGGTGAGCCTTTTGAGCACTTGTATCAGGCTTTCGCCGGTCAGGTCCTTTTCTTCTAAAATTTCAGCGGCGTGGTGCTCAACCAGTTCCATCGCGTTGTGGTATTGGTGGTTTTCGGCCACGTTCGGCGATGGAATCAGAATTGAGGCCCTTCCCGCGCATTGCAGCTCGGAAAGTGTGATTGCCCCCGCGCGGCAGATGACCAGATCGGCCGCCGCAAGGCAAACCGGCATGTTGTCGATGTATTCCCGCACGTCGAGGTGGGGGTTATTTTCCGGCGAGACCTGCTTTTTTTTGAGCATCTCGAAAAAATCCTTATAGTCGTAGCTGCCGGTGGCGTGGATGTGATGAATCTTGCCGCTGTTCTGGTGCCAGCGCATGACGTCGGCAATCGCCTCGTTAATTTTGCGCGCGCCTAAGCTGCCGCCAAACGAGAGGGTGCAGACCCTGTCCTCCACCCCAAGCCGCATGCGCGAAAGCTCGCGGTCGGCCGAAAAGATCGCCTCGCGCACCGGGTTGCCGGTGACCTTGAGCTTGGAGGAATCTTTTAAGCGCAGATGCTTTTCGGCGCCCGGCATAGCCAGCAGCAGCCTGTCCACATCGGACGCCAGCAGCTTTGTTGTCACACCGGGGAAGGCGTTCTGCTCGTGTGTAATCGTCTTTACGCCCATCTGGTGCGCCTTGCGCACCACCGGCCCGCTGACGTAGCCGCCGGTACCCATGACGACGTCCGGCTCAAAATCCCGGATGATCTTAGCGGCTCTGGGGCCGCTTCTCGCCAGCAGGTAGAGCGCCCGGACGTTGCGGCCGATATTCTCTCCCGTGAGCTTGCGCTGGATGCCGGCAATTTCGATCGGCGCAAAGGGGTAACCCGCCTTGGGGATGAGCTTTGCCTCCATGCCGCCCGGATTGCCGGCAAAGAGCACCTCGGTACCGGGGTAGCGGCTGCAAAGCGAATCGGCAACCGAAAGCGCGGGATTAATATGCCCTGCGGTGCCGCCGCAGGCAAACAATATCTTCATGGCGTGCTCCGTTTCCGCCGCCGGAAGTTAAACCGGACGGCCGTCGTGATGTCATGGGGTATGCCTATTATTTTGAAGTTAAGCGCTATACTTTTTGAATGGCGGCTGTGCGCGAAATCGAAAGAATGACGCCCATCTCGCCGAGCAGCATCAAAAGGCTGGTGCCGCCGTAGGAGAAGAACGGCAGGCTGATGCCGGTATTAGGCACCGAGTTGGTGACCACCGCAATATTTAAGAGCGTCTGAATGCCCACCTGCGCCGTCAAACCCGCCGCTACCAGCGCGCCGAACCGGTCGGGGCAGCGCGAGGCGATGACAAAGCCGCGCCACACCAAAAGCGCGAACAGGCAGATGATCAGCGTCGCGCCGACAAAGCCAAGCTCCTCGCAGACAATGGCGAAAATAAAATCGTTGTACGGCTCGGGCAGATAAAGGTATTTCTGGCGCGAAGCGCCGATACCGGTGCCCATCAGCCCGCCCGAGGCGATGGCGTACAGCGACTGCACCGTCTGAAAGCCCTTATCCTTCGGGTCTGAGAACGGGTCAAGCCAGACGGTCACGCGGTCGCCCGCATAATGCGCCAGCGACGTGAGCAGATCGGGGTTAAAGATGACCGCCGCAATGCCGACCGTCGCCACAATGGCGCCCGCGACAAACCAGCGCGCGTCGGTACCGCCAATGAACATCATTACAATGCCCAGCGAAAGAATAAGCACCGTGCCGGACAGATGCGGTTCCCTGAGCATGAGCAGCACAATCGGCGCCAGCGCGCCCACAAACGGCAGAATGCCGTACCGGACGGTCTTCATCTGCTGAAAATTGACGCAGGTCAGCGACGCAAACAGAATGACAACCGCGAACTTGGCAATTTCGGAGGGTTGAAAGTTTAAGGGGCCGATAAAGATCCATCGCCGCGCGTTATTAAGCGGCGGCATGAACAGCACAACGACCAGCAGAATAAGCGTTACACCGTAAAGCGGCAGCGACAGCGGCTTGAAGATGCGGTAATCGACATGGGACGCCATAATCATAATGGTGACGCCCATCAGCGCAAACGGCAGCTGACGCGATATATAGAAAAGGGAATTGTTTTTTAAATAAAAGGCGTTGGCATAGCTGGCCGAAAACATCATGATCAGACCAAGCGAAACCAGCACCAGCACTATGACCAGAAAGGTGGTATCCATCGGCCCATAGATTACTTTTGTGCGTTTTGGCGTCGGAGAAGATTTTTCTGCCATCGGCCCACCCCTTGCTCAGAAATTTATTTTAGAATAATGCTGATCGTCCGTTAAAAGGTTGAATAGATTAGCCGTCGTGAAGATATCAGCTTTTAACGCAAGAGCAGTATCAGATATTCTTTGCCGCAAAAAAGGCAAATAATGCGCCGCAAAGCGTAATAAAAGAAAATGCGAAAACAATCTGCACCTCGCTGTAGCCCGACATCTCAAAGTGATGATGGATGGGGCTCATCTTAAAGATGCGCTTGCCGGTCGTCTTAAAGCTGATGACCTGAAGCACAACCGACATCGACTCGCAGATATAAATAAATCCGATAAAGGCCAGAACCAGCGGCAGCCCTACGCCAAAGGCCATAGCCACAACGCAGCCGCCCAGAAACATTGAACCGGTGTCGCCCATAAACACCTTGGCGGGGTAAAAGTTATAGATTAAAAAGCCGATGCAGCCCCCGGCCACCGCCGCGGCCATGAGGCCGATCTGGAAAAAGCCCAGCACCGCCGCCCCCATCAAAAAGCCGATCGCCGCCATAAAGGTTACCGAGGCCGCAAGGCCGTCAAGCCCGTCGGTCAAATTCACCGAATTGACGATGTAAACGATGCCTACCGCGCAGAGCGGATAATAAGCCATCCCCAGATTCCACTGACCGACAAACGGAATAATAAGCGTCGTTGAGCTGTCTCCGGCGGCGTAAAGGCTCCAGAGGTACAGCCCCGCGACCAAAAACTGCACAACCAGCTTCTGCCGGGCGGTCAGGCCAAGGTTCTGCTTTTTGGCTACCTTGACATAGTCGTCGGCAAAGCCGATGAGCGAAAAGCCAAGCGCCATCAAGAGGCCCGACACCAGACGGGTATTAAGTATGCGGTGGTAGCCCTGCCCTAACTCAGGGTGGTTAAGCACCGCCGCCGAAAAAGCCGCCGAAACGGCGCAAAGCACACCGGCAATAAACATCAGGCCGCCCATCGTGGGGGTGCCCTGCTTATTCTTGTGCCAGTTCGGGCCGATATCAAGAATGGTCTGGCCGTATTTAAGCCTTCTCAGATACGGGATGATCCAGATGCCCAAGATGGCGGTTAGCCCTAAAGAGAGCGCCGCCGACAAAAATAAATAGCTGTTCACGCGTTTTCTCCTTTGCCGTAAAGCTGTTGGATGACGTCCTCAAGCCGCATTCCCCGGCTGGCTTTAAACCAGATGACATCGCCGGGGCGCACTGCCTTTATCAGCTCCTGCGCCAGTCTTTCTTTGCTTTCATAGTGGCAGCAGCGCTCCATACCGGCCTTATCCGCAC
>JAEWMM010000125.1 GCA_023457175.1 Bacillota bacterium
ATCCTGAATGGCGGTCACAAGTGTGAAAACACTGCGGTGAGACGCAATGCCAATCTCGCCCCCCTGCGACGAAATAGCGCGGGTACGGTGCCGGTCGTCCTTGACCATGCCAAAAACAGGGATATCCAGCGCGAGCGACTCCAGCACGCCCTTAGCGGTGGAAACATGCCCGCGGCCGCCGTCGATAAGCAGCAGGTCGGGCAGGCGGTTGAAGAAACCGCCGTCCTCCGCCTGCGCCAGATAACGGGCAAATCGGCGGTTTAACATCTGCGCCATGCTGGCGTAATCGTCCGGTCCGGCAATATCTTTAATCGAAAAGTGCTTATAAGCCGCCTTCTGCGGTCGCCCGTTTTCAAAAACGACCATCGATCCGACTATAACATCGCTGCCGATGTTTGAAATATCGTAGGATTCGATCCAGACCGGCGGCTTTGGCAGCCCTAAGAGCTTGGCCAGCTCATCGAGCGCGGCCAGCTCGCGCCCGGTACGCCCGCTGCTGCGCAACGACAACTGCTCGGCGGCGTTTAGCCGCGCCATCTCGACCAGCTTGACGAGGTCGCCGCGCTGCGGCTGCACAATAGCCACCTTCTTGCCCAAACGCTGCGACAAAAGCCGCTCAATGAGCGCCTTGTCGGCCAGCTCGCCGTCCACCGTCAGCTGTCCCGGCAGTTCGTGCAGCGGGTCGGAGTAATAGCGCGAGATAAACTCGCCCCTCGCATCCTCAACCGACGAGATATCGGGGAACAGAAAGTCCAGCTTATCGACGAGCCGCTGCCCCCGGAATTTGATCAGCGACAGCGACAAATCGTCGCCCGATTGCACAAAGGCCATCACGTCCTGATCGGCGACATTGGCGTACACGACCCGCTGCCGGTCGGTAAAGCGCGCAATAGCGCGCAGCCGGTCGCGGTACTTGGCCGCTTTTTCAAAGTCGAGATTCTCGGCGGCCTGCTCCATCTGCTCGTTGAGGATACGCTGCGCCTCGGCGCTGCCGCCCTTAATGTACTCGATGGCCTGCCGCATCACCTCAGCATATTCGGCCGACGAAATGCCGCCCCGGCATACGCCCATACACTGCTTGAGGTGGTAATTGAGGCAGGGCCGCCCTTTTCTGATGTCCCGCGGAAACTGCCGCGCGCAGGTGGGCAGCCCGAACGCCTTGTTTGCCTCGTCCGCGGTGTTTTTGACCACCCACGCCGACATGTACGGTCCGATATAGGCCGCGCCGTCCTCCGCCTTCTGCTTGACCTCGGTGATGCGCGGGTAGTCTCCCTTGTCGATGCGCAGATAGCTGTAGCCCTTGTCGTCCTTGAGCAGAATGTTATATTTAGGCGTGTGCTGCTTGATCAGGCTGCATTCCAGAACAAGCGCCTCAAATTCGCTGGCGGTGACGATGGTTTCAAAATCCTGCACCTGAAGCTCCATCGCCAGCACCTTGGGCAAATGCTTATCGAGCGCGCGAAAATAGCTCGAAACGCGGTTTTTAAAGTTCTTTGCCTTGCCGACAAAAAAAATCTCGCCGGTCTTGCTGCGCATCAGATAAACGCCCGGTTCGCTGGTGAGCGAACGGGATTTCTGATGCAGCGCGCGGATTCTTTCTTCCGACATATCTTTCCCCCATCCGTTGCCGACGCGTAACAAAAACGGCGTGCCGCCCGAAGGAGCAGCACGCCGTCTCGCTGAAAGCTCTATCAGATCCCCCAAGCCTCAAGCAAGGGGGCTTGCGGCGCGGTTTTTGCCCTGCCGCGTTGTCGCCCTCACCGGGCGGCAGCCCGCTTTCGTCCTCCGCCTTGCGGCGCGAAAAACTGCTTGCAATCCATCCCCTGTTTTAGACCTGGTGAACTACTAAAACTGCTCGGTAAAACCGGTCTCGACAAGCTTTGCCAACCCGTCAACCGCAGCCTGCTCGTCGGCGCCGTCCGCAATGATACGTATAGAAGAACCCCCGACGATGCCCAGCGAAAGAACACCTAAGAGGCTCTTGGCATTCACACGCCGTTCATCCTTTTCAACCCAAATGGATGCCTTAAATTCGTTAGCCTTCTGGATGAAAAAAGTAGCGGGACGGGCATGCAGACCGATTTGATTCTGCACATTAACTTCCTTCATATACATAATACATATCTCCTATCATCGATGATTTAAAACAATGATTTGTGTCTCCATCCTCATTATACGGTCATTGTGGCACCACGTCAATCACGCAGAAGGCAATTACACGTCATAAGGCAAATTTTCTACACCTACGCAATAAATAGCGCCCTATAAACAAAGCGTTTGTACTATTTTACTAAGTATTTTTCAACATCATTATAAAATTATACACGACCGGCCCCAGCATTGCCGGCAAAAGATTGGCGGTTTTAACTTTTGTCGCGCCCAGCATATTGGTGCCGATCAGCAGCACGACGCAGTAACCGACCATGCAGATCTGATTAAGCAGCGCCGTGCCGTTTAAGACCGGCGCCAACAGCCCTGCGCAAAGCGTAATTAATCCCTGATAGGCCAGCACCGCAACAGCCGAAAACAGCACGCCGTACCCAAGCGCCGCCGCCAGAACAATGGCGGTGATGCCGTCGAGCGTCGCCTTGACAAACAGAATGCTGCTGTCGTGGTTAAGCCCGTCAGAAATGGCGCCGACGATGGCCATGGCGCCGATGCAAAACAGCATTGAGGCCGACACAAACCCCTTGGCAAAGCCTTGAGCGCCCAGCTTTTGTTCAATGGCCAGCCCGCCCGCGTTGAGCTTGTCCTCAATGCATAAAAGCTCGCCGATGATACCGCCTGCAGCCAGACTGAGCACCAGCAAAATGCCCCCCTGATCCGAAAGAACCCCCGTGGCGGTGTTGGCGGTAATCATGGCGCAGATGACGCCGTTTAAGCCCAATATCGCCACGCCGGTTGCGACAAACTTCAGCGCATTCTCTTCAATGCGCTTAGGCAGCCCTTTTTTAAACAGCAGGCCGACGGCCCCGCCCGCCGCAATGGTCACGGCATTGACAATCGTTCCGGTCATACCTCAAGTCTCCCCCTCTTTAGCGTGCTTTTCCAGCAGCTTTCTGTCCTGTTTGGTCAGCTCGACCCGC
>JAEWMM010000126.1 GCA_023457175.1 Bacillota bacterium
GTCATATTTCTATTGCGGGTCCGAAAGCCGGGATACAGGGCTTCCCAGCCGGGAGATAACTTTAATTTCCAGCTTTCTACCGGCCTTATTATATACCTTTTATTCCGAGTTGTTAATAGATTTTCGTAAAATTGTGGCATAATTATTAAATTTGGCGCATTTTCAGACCTTTACACAATAAACACATGCGCGTGTATATCATTTTCCACAATCAATTCGCGGCGTTTCTCCCTAAAAATGCCGGTGTTTCTAACATATATGTTTCCTTTTGTCGACAAAATCATGGCAAAAGGCACAAGACCGCGGCAGCGGGCGGTGTTCGGCCCGCTATTTTGCCAAGGCAGACGTATTGGCCGCAAAGAGGGGGACAGCCCTAAGCCGTCCCCCTTACAGGTTGTATAGCGATGTGTCCGGCGCGGCTTTACCGCTACACGCGATGCATTAAATCGGTGTAGGTCGGCATCGGCCAGCAGGTCTTATCCATCATGCGCTCGACAAAATCTGAAATTTCGCGGATGTCCTGCATATCCTTCTGAATCACGTCGCGGATATAGCGGGTCGCGCCCTCGGTGCTGTCGTCGGGCAGCGCCAGAACATCGTCGCGCAGCTTCTGGGTGCGCAGCGTCAGTTTGCTGACCGTGTCGGACAGCGTCTCAACATAGTTGAAAAGCTCGGTGTTATCCAGTCCGATGGCGCGCAGCTGCCGCAGACTCTCAGCGGTTTTTCCGGTGTAGGCGATCACCGACGGCAGCACCTGACGCTGCATCATCTCAAGCAGTGTGTTGGCTTCGATCAGCGTGATTTTGCTGTAGTTTTCGAGCATGATCTCATAGCGGGAGCGGCATTCGACCGACGAGAAGATACCAAAGCGCCCGAACAGCTCGACAGTGTCGGACTGCTTCCAGACGGCGGAGGCGTCCAAGGCGTTGGTGAGCATCGGCAGGCCGCGCCGGGCGGCTTCCACCTTCCAGTCCTCGGCGTAGTTGTTGCCGTTCATAATGATGCGGCCGTGTGCGGCGTAGGTCTCGCAGGCAATCTCGCGCACCGTTTTTTCAAGGTCGTCGCTCTTTTCAAGCTTTGCGGCAAAGGCGTCGAGGCTGTCGCACAGCATGGCGTTGAGCACGATGTTGGACAGCGCAATCGACTGCGCCGAGCCGACCATGCGGAACTCGAACTTGTTGCCGGTGAACGCGAGCGGTGAGGTGCGGTTGCGGTCGGCATCGTCGGCCAGCACGCTCGGTATGGCGGTAACGCCCACCGACATGGGGCGTTTGGGTGCGCAGGCGTCGTCGCTGCTGCAGGCGGCAAGCAGATTGGTATACCGCTCGCCCAAAAACATCGAGATGATGGCGGGCGGCGCTTCAAAGCCGCCCAAGCGGTGGTCGTTGCCCGGCGTGGCGGTTGAGAGGCGCAGCTGCGCCGCATAGCGATCCGCCCCGCGCACAAAGGCGGCAAGGAATAAAATGAAGGTCAGATTGTTCTCGGGATGCTCGCCGGGCGAGAGCAAATTTTTGCCCTTGTCGGTGCAAAGCGAATAGTTGTTGTGCTTGCCCGAGCCGTTGACGCGGGCGAACGGCTTTTCGTGCAGCAGGCAGGCCAGATTGTGGCGCTTGGCAATCTCCTTCATGGTCTCCATGATCAGCTGGTTGGTGTCGCAGGTGATGTTGGCCGAATCGAAGACCGTCGCCAGCTCGTGCTGGGTGGGCGCAACCTCATTGTGCTTGGTTTTGGCAGCTACGCCAAGCGCCCAGAGCGTTTCGTCAAGCTCGTGCATGAACGAGGAGATACGCAGCCGAACGCGGCCGTAATAATGGTCGTCAAGCTCCTGACTCTTAGGCGGCGGCGCGCCGATAAGCGTTCTGCCGCAGAGCTTTAAATCAAGACGCTGCTCGTAATGCGCACGGTCGACAAGAAAATATTCCTGCTCGGCGCCGACCATAGGGATGACGCGGGTTGTATCATGGTCGCCCAAAAGCTGCAGAACACGCACCGCGCGGGCCGACAACGCCTCCATTGAGCGCAGCAGCGGCGTTTTCTGATCGAGCGAAATACCGCTAGGCCCGCAAAACGCCGTCGGAATATACAACGTCTTATCCTTGACGAATACCGCGGAGGTCGGATCCCACGCCGTGTAGCCTCTGGCCTCGAAGGTGTTGCGGATGCCGCCCGAGGGGAAGGATGAAGCGTCCGGCTCACCCTGAACCAGCGCGCGCGAGTCAAATTCTAAAATAGCGGTGCCGTTGCCGCAGGGAACCAAAAAGCCCTCGCTCTTGCCGGCAGCAGCGTTGGTCAGCGGCTGAAACCAGTGCAGATAATGGGTCGCACCCTGCTCCACCGCCCACTTGAGCATCGCGGCGGCCACCGGCTCGGCAATGCTTTCGTCAAGCTTGCCGCCCTCCTTGCGGGTTTTGCGCAGACTTAAAAATACCTCGGCGGGCAGCATGCGCTCCATAACCTCGTCGTGGAACACATGAACCCCGAATCTTTCCTGAAAAGACATATTTTCCTCCCCCAGCTTCTTTTGCGATGGATACGCTCAATCTAGTCCCATACCAAACTTAAAAACAAGGCGGATTGCAAGAAATTTTTCGCCCCGCAAAACGGAGGTCTAAAGCGGGCTGTCGCCCAGTGAGGCCGGCAACGCAGCAAGGCGCAAACAGACCGCAAAGACTTTTCCGTCTTTAAGTTGTTTTGACTATAAAGGGCTACCGTACCACAACAATTACTACACGATTATATGATAGATTATTATAGTAGCATTTGGCATTCGCTTTTTCAAGAAAAAACGCATGCCCACAGGACATAATAATACTGCAACGGCGCACGGGCGCGCCGGCTGCGGTCACTTTTCTGAGATTTAGCGCATATTAAAGCCTTTTTTTGGAACCTTTCTAATTTTCCCTTGCCAAATTTTTAAGAATGTGCTATTGTGTTTTTAGTAAGTATGAAGTATTGACAGGAGAGTGGGTAACAACCCGCTCTTTTGTTTATGTATAGGGGGTTAACTATGGCAAAAGCTAAACAAAACACCGCGCAGACGGCGGAGCGTCTGGCCGGGCCGGTGCTGCTGCAGCTGGGCTTGCGTCTGTGGGACGTCCGCTTTGAAAAAGAGGGCGGCGCATGGTTTCTGCGCTATTTTATCGACAAGGACGGCGGGGTCAGCTTAAACGATTGCGAGCAATTCTCGCGTCTGATCGACCCTATTCTCGACGCGGCGGATCCCATCGACGGTTCCTACAGCCTTGAGGTTTCCTCCCCCGGCATTGAGCGCGAGCTGACAAAGCCCTGGCATTTTGAAGAGAATATCGGGCGTCCGGTCACGGTGCGGCTCATCCGCGCCAAAAACGGTGTGCGCGAGATTGCCGGCACGCTTGTCTCCTACAACGACGGCACGGCGGTCATTCTTGACGCGCAGACCGAAACCGAGCACGCCGTCGCCAAGACTGAGGCGGCTTATATCCGCCTGCAGGACGATTTTGATTACAGCAAAGGAGCAGGACAATGATTAACCGTGAGTTTTTCGAGGCACTGACGCTTCTCGAAAAGGAAAAAGGAATTCCCGTTGCTTACATGGTGGAAAAGATTAAAAACGCCGTTTCCATTGCTGTCAAGCGCGACGCCAACGGCGGCGAGGACAACATTGTGGAGATCGACCCCGTGACAGGACGCTTTTTTGTCGCAGTGCGCAAGCAGGTGGTCGCCGAGGTGGAGGATGCCACGCTTGAGATCGGCGTCGGCGCGGCGCAGGGGGTCAAAAGCAACGCCAAGATCGGCGATATCATTGAAATTCCGCTCGAACCCAAGCAGTTTGGACGCATCGCGGCCATGAGCGCCAAGCATGTCATCCGTCAGGGCATAAGAGAAGCCGAGCGCGGACAGCTTCTGGCCGAATACCAGTCCAAGCAGCGCGACATTGTCACCGCCACCGTCATTAGAACCGATCCCAAGCGCGGCAGCGTAACGGTCGAGATCGGCCGAAGCGAGGCGGTGCTGCCCAAGGCCGAGCAGGTTCCGGGCGAGGAATACCGCGACGGCGACCGCATCAAGGTCTATGTCTCGGATGTCGTCAACGGCGACAAGGGCCCGAAGATTATGATTTCGCGTATCCACCCCGGGCTGGTCAAGCGCCTGTTCGAGATGAACATTCCCGAGGTCTACGACGGCACCGTCGAGATCAAGGCGATCTCGCGCGAGGCGGGCACCCGCTCGAAGGTGGCCGTCACCTCCCGCGACGACAATGTCGACGCTGTCGGCGCCTGCATCGGCCCGAAGGGTTCGCGCGTGAATACCATCGTCGACGAGCTCGGCGGTGAAAAGATAGATGTCATTCGCTATTCCGACGACCCTGCGGCGTTTGTCGCGGCGGCGCTGTCGCCCGCCAACGTTCTTTCGGTCGAGATCGACCCCGAAGCGGCCAAAACCTGCCGCGTAACGGTGCCCGACCACCAGCTTTCGCTGGCCATCGGCAACAAGGGTCACAACGCCCGTCTGGCCGCGCGCCTGACCGGCTGGAAGATCGACATTCGCCCTGAGAGCGGCTTCTTTGGCGAGGAGGAGTCCCCCGCCCCCAAGGCCGGAAATGAGTCCGCAGAGGATATTGTCGAAGATTTTTAAAAATAAACCGGTGTCATCGGAGGTGAGATGGAATGAAGCAGAAAAAACTGCCGCTGCGCATGTGCGCCGGCTGCGGTGAGCATAAGCCCAAAAAAGAGCTGGTGCGGGTGGTAAAAAGCCCCGAGGGGGAAATTTCACTCGACCTTTCAGGCAGAAAGCCCGGCCGCGGCGCCTATATCTGCCCCGCGCTCGATTGCCTGCAAAAGGCCCGTAAGGCCCGTCGGCTTGAAAAAGCTTTTTCCTGTCAGATTCCGGACGCCATTTACGACGCGATGGAAAAGGAGCTGACCGGACAGTGAAGGGTAATCTGCTCGGACTGCTGGGCATCTGCCGCAAGGCCGGAAAATTAAAGCTCGGTTTTGACCCGGCGGCCGCAAGCTTAGGGCGCGACGCGCAGGCGCTGCTGTTTACCGCCGATGTTTCGTCCAAAACCAAAGCGCGGATGCTCAAAAAAGCGCAGGGACTGCCGGTCGGGGTGCTGGAGCTCGATGAGACGTCCGATGCGCTGCACCACGCCATCGGAAAGCGCGTCGCCGTCATGGCCATCACCGACAAGGGAC
>JAEWMM010000127.1 GCA_023457175.1 Bacillota bacterium
CGAAAAACTCAAGGCCGACGCGCAGGCTTATACCATTGAAATTAATCAAAAGCAGCACAACCAAAGCCCTGAATACATCCAGTACCAGCAGATTCAGCGCTGGGACGGCAAGCTGCCGCAGGTTATGGGCGAGACGGTTAATCCCTTTGTTTCATTCAATGCAGCCCATTAGTCATTTTAAATTTAAAAGCCGCGTCTCTGCCAATCGGCATGGACGCGGCTTTTAGTTTTGTTCAAAAGCTCATTGCGCAGCTCTGTATTGTAAAAACGAAATACGGCAGAAAAAAGCCAACGACGGCCAAAACGGGCACAATGGCGTTCACTGCGGCAGCATGCCAGGCATGCCTCAAATGGCGTTCCCTTTTCCTGCTCTTTTTACACACGGTCGCACTTGACAATTTAGCAAACAACTTAAAAACAGGAATAGGATAGGCGTGGATGTTTTAAATCTGGCAAAGCGGGAGCCTCAGGTGGGCGGGCTTTCCTAAGACGACAAAGCGGCCAGCACAAAATAGATCGCCAAAACAGTTCTGTTCTTAAGGCGTTTGGCTATAATTATTCTAAAAATAAACACTGGTGCAAACAGAAATACCTGAAAGACGCCATATTTTAACCCTTGGCGCTTGCTTGCTCCCAGGCTTTCCATTGCTCCGGGCAATAGCCGACCGTGGCCTGTTTGCCGTTGCGCACAATCGGCGTTTTTAAAAGCTTCGGATTTTCAAGCAGCTTCTGCGCCTTGTCCTGTTCATGCGCAAGATATTTGACCAGCGCCGCGTCCGGCGCTTTTTCGTCGAGCAGCGCGCTGACGCCACCCACCGCCGAGAGCACCGCCGAAAATTCTCCGGCGCTCATGCCATAGCGCGGCAGGTCGATACGCTGGACGCGGATGTTGCGCTCTTTAAAATATCGCTCCGCCTTCTTGGTATCAAAGCATTTGTTTTTACCGAATATCTGAACGTTCATATCCACTGCTCCGTCTTCTGACGCCGGCATCGGCTTGATGCGACCGGCGAATAATGGATTGCGCTGCTGCGGCGCCCTCTTGGGCTTTTGTGCCTGCGCGCAGACTGCTACCGAGACAGTATTCTGTAACATGCGTCCGTTTAAACCCAAACAGCCTTCTTTTAACTATTGTTTTAGCGTCAAACAGCTCCGCAAGAATAACCTCGCCATGATAAAAACACTGTTTTAAAGACCTTAAAACAGTGTTTTTATTAAATGTCTTTTAGACATTTAAATTGCGCATCGCCGATAGGCGGCGCATCTTAGATCAATAAGGCTAGTAATATTCAGCATTTCTGATATTACCCGGCGAAAGCTGTATAAGATGCGCGCTTGCCTTTCGCAGGAAGGTCAACTCACTGTTAAAATTATCAAAGCCGCCGTCGTCTATCCAGTCAATGCGGCCCTGCCAGCTACTGTTGCGGCGCGACAAAATGTGCACCAGAAAAGTGCAGACCTCTCCGCGCATCGCGCTGACATCGGTCACTTGTTCGTGCTGGCGCGGGAGCTTACCCGTTTTCTGGGTCTGGACGGGGGCTGCGCTTTCGTCCCCGCCTGAAAAGCTGCGCTTTTTCTGGAATGCCAGCGGATATCCCCGGCGGTCGAGCGCCCGGTCCGCCAAAAGTAAAAACAGACCCAAATCTTCAAAAACGAGGGGTTCCGCCAGCTGGGGGCAGTATGCCCTGCCGCCAATCGTCATACCGGACAAACGGTCGACGCAGACCCGCATCGCCGAAGCGGGATAGTAATATATCCCTTTCAAGAGCTTCACCTCTTTTCTGTGTCCTGATTCTTAGAAAACACACGCTGGTCCCGCTTTACTGTAAAACGCCAAGGGCCAAAAGCCCGGCGCTCAGGCGCGTACAAGGTTTAAAACATTTCCTCCGGCAGCTCAAGCTGCTGCAGCCGATAATGCAGCTTGACCGGCTTGCGGCGAATCTGTTTATAAAAATTATTGGTAATGCGGTTCATGACCATTTCGCCATCCTCATAGGTCAGCGCGGGCAGCATCACCACATACTGCATGCCGCTGTACCGCGAGACGACGTCGCCCTTGCGCAGGCTGTTTTTAATCGCTTCCAAAAGCTGGTCCATCGCCACATTCAGCAGGGGCAACTCCGGAATCTCGCCCTCGTCGGTATAAACGGTGAGCAAACCGATAAAAACCGCCAGCCCCGAACGGGCCGCACGCCGGATTTCGAGACGGTAAGCCTCCTTAAAGAAGCCGTATTCACAGACAAATGCCCCCGGCTCAGCCACGGCCTCACGCAGCTGGTCCTGAATGACACCGAGATCGGTTTCCATCGATTCATTGGTTTTCATAATCTCAATGTACAGTCTGCGCAGCGCCTCCGAAGGCTTGATGCCTAAATTGCGGTAAAGAACGTCGGTCGCCTTTTCGTACTGGGTCAGCGCCGCCGAATTCTTACCCTGCTTTAGCAGCGCACGAATCTGCAGGCAGTGCAGATCCTCGTCCAGCGGGTCTATGGCAATGGCGTTGGTGCAGACCTGAGAAATCTCTATGTACATCGCATTGCGTTCAAGCAGGTCGACATACCGCTTCACCGCCGTTAGGTAGAGCGAATGGTAGTGCACGCTGAGCGGGATAACCCAAAACTCCATGTTCAGCTTGGGTAAAAAATCACCGCGGTAAATATCCATTGCCTCGCGGTAAAGCGCAATGCGCTTCATATCGTCGAGCTTATCATCGGTGGCGCGGCGGCACAGCATCTCAAACTCGTCGACGTCCACCTTGCAGTTAATGGCGTTATTCCAGCTGTAAGAGCCGCGCTGCGATAAAATAAATTCGCCTGAATATTGCTTTTCAATCGGCGAGAGCAGCAGCCTGATACGATAAAGAAGCGTTTTGAGCGCGTTGACCGGATTCTGTCCCGACTCGTCGCCCCAAAGCGCATTGATAAATTCCTGTTGAGAAATCAGCTTGTCCCGGTGCGACACGATATAAGCCAGCAGGTTCCACATTTTACGGGAACGATTTATCCCATCGTTGATCACAACGTCATCTACCTGAAGCTCAAATCTGCCCAGCATAGAAATGCGCAATTCCTTGCTGTGCAAATCCTTATTGTTAGTTCCACTGACCCGCATAGCCTTGCCCCCATACCAATATGTTTAATATGACCGAATTACGTCAAAACAGTTCATACTATTTTCAATTATAGGTTATTTTTTTAGAAAAATCCAGCGGAATTTGAAAATAAGTGTCCAATTTTGTTACTAGCACTGTACGAAGTATAATATTTTTGCCCATAAAGCGTTTGTTGCTGTTTAAAGAGCATGTCAAGCCCTTACAATTTATGCAACCATTTTGTGACCAAGCGGTGTTATAATAGTATAAATAAGCTTTTTGAGGGGGAAGACGTGATGAGCCGCAGCCAAACAAACGATACTTTTATTGTTCAGATTGCTTATCAGCAAAATGACACCTGGCAGGGTACACTCAAGTGGATGAACCAAGGCAAGGAAGCGCATTTTCGCAGCACCCTTGAGTTGATTCATATGATAGACACCGCTGTCAAGGCCGACAGCGCCGACACTGACCGCGACCCGGACTGACCGACAGCAAAGACGGACCGCAGGCTATTTAGTGGCATCAACACGCGTATA
>JAEWMM010000128.1 GCA_023457175.1 Bacillota bacterium
CCGATACTGTTCGCGGCATCATCGACGGACACATCATACTCTCACGAAAAATTGCCGCTAAAAACCACTACCCGGCCATCGACCTGCTCAACAGCGTCAGCCGCCTGATGAACGATATCTCTGAGAAAGCACAGGTTCAGGCCGCCTCAAAGCTGCGAAACATGATGGCCGTCTATGAAAATAACATGGACCTAATTTCTATCGGCGCCTATAAGCACGGCTCCAATCATGAGTTGGACGAAGCGCTGGCTCACATCGATGCCATCAACGGCTTTTTACAACAGGCGGTCGACGAGAAGGTGCCGTTTGCCGACACAGTCAAAGCGCTGTGCAAAATTGTGCAGTAAGCCCGTTAAAAAGGAGGACGCCGCGCGATGAAGAAGTTTTTATTTCCACTTGAAAGCGTGCTGCGCTATAAAGGCTCGCTTCTCGATGAGGAGAAAAACAAACTGAATATTCTGCGCGCCGAACTCGCCCGCATTGAAGATGCGATTGAAGAGAATTCGCGCCAGCTTCTGGCGCGCGATCAGGAGCTTAAAGCCCTGGCCCAAAAGGGCTGCGGCATTTCGGCGCTGCGCTGCATCAGCTTTGAGATTGACAATACCCGCCGGCTGCTCGAAGCGCTCGGCGCCAGCCGCGCCAAGCAGGCACAGCTGGCAGAAAAACAGCTCGCCGTCGTCATTGAGGTCAAACAGTCGGTCTCGGGCATGGAGCGCTTAAAGGAAAAACACCTTGAAAGCTACCGCGAAGCCCAGCTCAAGGAGGACGCGCTTACCATCGGTGAACTGGTCAGCACAAGCTATGCGCGTGCCGAACTGTCACAATAAATCCGCATTCCCCAATCGATACGAGAGGAGGTGAAACAAATGAACAATGTATCGGTACAAACCCCACAGGTTGCTGCCGCGCAGCTTACAGGTCCCCGAGCCGCCAAACAAAATACACCGGTCGGCCTTGACGCGGGCGAAGCCAGCTTTCTCCAGCTGCTGTCCTCGGTTCTAGGCACCGGCGCGGAGGCTTCTCTGGCGGCTCAGCTCAAAAAGAACGCCGAAATGCTCGGCGCTCAAATCAATGCTGAAATGCTGACCATCAACCCGTTGCTGACTATGATGCTATCAGGACAGGCCGGTCCGGACGCCGGACAACAGGCACTGGCGCTCGACCTTCCCGCTCAGGCCCAGTCGTCCGCCCCTATCGGGGATGCTGCGCTTTCAGCCGAGCTGCTCTCGCAATTGCAGGGCGTGACCGGCGCGGCCCCGGCCCCGGTTGCCGCCAACACGCACAGCTTTCAAAGCCTTGCGGCAGCCCTTGACGTCATTGACGGCGACGCAAACATGGAGGTCGTAACGGCAGCCCATTCCGGTTCTGCTGAGGGCCGCGCTTTGGCGCTACAGGGTCAGTCACAGTTTAAACGCGCGGTCAGTCAGGCGCAGCAGATGATTAAAACAACCGGCAATGACGACATGGTTGACGAGGCCGAGCTCGATCTCGAAGCGCTGCAAAAAAAGGTGGACTCCGGCGCTTTCCTGCCGAATCTAAGCGGCACGTCCAAAACCGGCGCACCGCTTATCGCCGAAGCCGGCAGCACACCCGACGCACAGGAACAGGAGATTTTCGCCCAGATTAAAGCCTCTGTGACCCGGCATGCCGAGGACGGCGCAACCGATTTTACCATTAAGCTTCGTCCCGAAGGCCTTGGAGAAATTACCGTCAAGCTTTTGGAGACAGGCGGAAAGGTTACGCTGAGTCTCGCAGCCTCCGACGCTAATGTGCAGCGTCTTCTGGGCAGCGAGCTGAACAACCTGCGCGATATTATGCGGCCTTATAATGTCGAGGTTTCGCAGGTCGTCCAGACCAACGAGGCGCAAGGCATGAGCATGCAGCAGCAGTTCTCACAGCAGTTCTCGCAGCACAGCTATACCGGACAGCAGCAGAACCCGTCGTTCGCGTATGACCCCGACTACGGCGAAAGCGCCAAAACCGGCGAACCGGCACAGGCGGCCGTTCCGCCCGACTCGGTGCTTGACGCTTACATTTAGTGACAAGGAGGACGCTTTCTTGAGCAACAGTATAAGCGATTTATACGGTGTAAATTCCCCGAAAACGGTCAACGCCGTGTATGAAAACAACAAATCCTCCGACCTTGGCATTGAGGACTTTTTCTCGCTGATGATTGCCGAGCTTAAAAATCAGGACTTTACCAACCCTATGGACAGCTCTCAGTATGTCACCCAGCTTGCGCAGTTTGCCACCATGCAGCAGATGCAGAATCTGGCCTACTATTCCAAGAGCAACTATGTTATGGGGCTTGTCGGCAAGGATGTCACCGTTGCAAGTCTTTCTTTTGGCGGCAAGGTCAATTCACAGTCCGGCACGGTTGAAAAAATTACCCTTTCGGGCGAGGACTTTGAGATTTATGTCAACGGAACCCCTTATTCGCTCAGCCAGATTATGTCGGTAGACGCCCCCAAGGTTACGGCCGAGCAGGAGATGGACACCGTTTCGAAGATGACGCCCTATCTCCTCAAGCGCACTGACACCGGAGCCGAAATTGCCTGGAACGCACCTACAACCGGGGATGAATCGCAGTATTATTACAGCGTTTATTACTCTGAGAGTGAAGCCTTCGATTCGGTCGCACAAATCAAGCAGGGCACGCTCGTTGCAAGCCTGAAGGGCGGCGAGGATCCGCTTGAGGCTTCTTTGACCGACCTTGAGCCGGACACCACCTATTATGTCAATGTCGTTATCAGTACCTCTAACGGGGGCGAGGCAGCTTATCAAAAGCTGATTTTTACCACCAAGGATTCTTAAAGGGCGATAACGGGTATGCCATGGAGGGCAAAAATCGTGGATAATCTATATCTTGGCAGACTGTCCCTTCCCATTACGACGGGAACCGCGCAGCCTTACCGCACCGATGCCGCAGCTTCACCGTCCTCCGCGTCCGCCCAGTCGGACAGTCCCTCTTTTCAGGCGCTGCTGGAGCGGCAATTACAGCAAAACGCGGGTGTGGAATTTTCAAAGCACGCGGTATCGCGCGTAGCACAGCGCAACATAGAGCTGACCGACAACACCCTTGAGCGGTTGAACCAGGGGGGCAAAATTGCGCAGGAAAAGGGACTCGATTCCGCATTAATCTTAATCGACCGAACCGCTTTCATCGTCAGCGCGCAGAACAATAAGGTTATTACCACCGTGGGCGAGGGCGATCTGGCCGGAAACGTATTCACCAACATTGACGGTACCGTGATTATATAAAGCCGGACCTTTTTGGAAGCTTTCGCAGTCCCGATTGACCTGACGGACTGCAACACACGGAACCGCCCCCGAAAAGGAGCAAGAATTTATGAACAGATCCCTGTACTCCGGCGTCTCTGGCTTAAAAGCGCACCAGACACGCATGGACGTTATCGGCAATAACATTTCTAACGTCAATACATACGGCTTTAAAGCCAGCCGCGTCACCTTTAAAGACGTCTACTACCAGACCGTCAATGCGGGCAGCGCGGGTTCCTCAACCGTTGGCGGCACCAACCCGGGCTCTGTCGGCTACGGTACGCAGGTGGGCTCGGTCGATCTGCTGATGGGCCAGTCCTCCTTCACCATGACCGACAGCACGATGGATCTGGCCATCGACGGCGAGGGCTTTTTTCAGGTGCAGGACGCTGACGGCAACAAATACTTTACCCGTTCCGGCGCGCTCACCTTTGACTCGGCCGGTAATCTGGTGGATTCTCAGGGCAACTTTGTGTTGGGCATTTCGGGTAATCCGCTGGGCAAGTCTCCCGGCAGCAACTTGATTCAGTTAAGCCTGCCCTCGGTCACGCCGTCCACCTCTTCGGTCTCCACAAGCATCAACGATGTTAGATACACCATTTCGACCTCGAACTATACCTCGGCCGGCAATATTTCGTTGCAGCTTATTCAGGGCTCGGGCATGACCGACGGCGTCAAGGCAACCGCCCAGGTGGGCACAAATGGCATTGTCGTAACGCTAAATGCCAACGAGCATTTTTCTTCGCTTAACGACCTGAACACCGCTATTAACGACGCCATTGAGTCTTATATGCAGGATACCACCGGCTTTAGCCATCCGGCCGGAAAATTCACCATTGCGATGGATCCCGCCGACAAGTGGCCCTCAAGCGGATTAAGCGGCGAAGAAATCTGCTCGACCGACTTTACGCTACAGTCCGGCAAGGCGACGGGCTGGCCCGGTGTGACCATCGGCGGCGGCTTTTCGCCGACCGGCACCACCGGCAGCGGGTTTGGCAGCGGGTTTGCGGCGGGCGCCAATGCGTTGGAAGGCTTCTCAATCGAGTATGACGCCGACACCAAGCAAATGGCTGTAACCATGGAGATTAACGGTATCGAATACACCGGCTTTGTGGATCCCACCAAAACCGAGGCCGGCACCATGAAGCTGACCAACGGCTCGAGCACCACCGATTACATCATTGTGAACCGCCCGAGCTATTCTGCGATTGTCAGCGCCGCCAAAACTGCCGGTACAGCCAGCAACATGGTTGATACCAACGGCGATCTCATCACTACCGGCACCGGAACCTGGGACACGCTCTCTACTGCCGGCATTACACCTGGAGATATTAGCTTTACCGCCGCGGCGCCCAGCAGCGCGCTTGGCCTCTCCGGCAGTAAGCTGGTGCTTTCAGGCGGAACCGAAGGCGGGTCTCAGGGCATTGAGAGCCTGACCGGCATCGCCGTCAGCGCGGACGGCACCATCATCGCCACCCACGGACAGCTTGGCGAGGTGGTCGTCGGCCAGATCAATCTTGTTACCTTCGCCAACCCCGAGGGTTTGATTCAGTCGAGCGGCACCTATTTTACCACCTCGGCCAACAGCGGTGAGATGAACTACTGCCAGCCCGGAACCGGCGGCTCGGGCGGTTTGGTCTCGGGTTCGTTGGAGCTTTCGAACGTCGACCTCTCAAAGGAATTCTCGGACATGATTACGACCCAGCGCGGCTATCAGGCCTGCTCGCGTCTGATAACCGTCTCGGATCAGATGCTTGAGGAGCTCGTTAATTTAAAGCGTTAAAAGCATATTTTGCGGCAGCCCTGGGGCTGCTGCCACAGGCGATAAATACGTTTGCCGCCTGTGGCAGCAGACCCAATTAGATTAGTTAAGGAGAATCTTTTGATGATTATGCTGACGAAACTCAACGGCGTCGAGTTTGTTTTAAATTGTGACCACATCGAAACGATTCAAGAAAGCCCTGATACCACGATACACCTCACCAACGGCAAAATATATATTGTTCGTGAAAGTATGCGGCAGATTGTGGAACTGACCACTGCCTACCGCAGAAATATCTTCAGCAAGTTATATAACAACCGAGGTGATTTTGGTGGCTAAGGAAAAGACAGCAAAGCAGCGGGGAGCCAAGAGCAGCTCCTTTGACATTTTAACGCTTATTGGTATTATCGGGGCTCTTGTGCTGATTTTATTCGGTATTGTTTTTGTCGAGGCGCCTAAGGAAAACGCCGCCAATTATGAAGAGGCGATGGAATCTTATAAAATTACCGGGCCTTTCGCAATGAATAAGTTCGGCGGTTTTATCAATTATCCCAGTATCGCGATTACCTTTGGCGGCACCATCGCCGCCTTGATGGTTTCTTTCCCCGTTTCGACCTTTAAAAGAGTGCCAAGCCATTTAAAAATAGCGTTTTTTCCCACCATTTACGATTCCCAAAGCTACATAGCCCAGATTGTCGAATTCGCTAAAGAGGCCCGCTCAAAAGGCCTTTTGTCACTGGAAGATAAGCTTCAGGGGGCCTCCGACCCTTTTTTGAAAAGCAGCCTGATGCTCGTGGTCGACTCGGTCGAGCCCGAAAAGGTGCACGCCCTCTTAGATGCCGAGCTCGGCCATCTTGAGGACCGCCACGCACAGGCCTGCGCCTTTTATGAAAAAGGCGCCGCTTACGCGCCGGGCTTTGGCATGATCGGTACGCTGATCGGCCTGGTTAACATGCTGGCCGATATGTCGGACGCCGCTGCCATCGGCCCTGCCATGGCGACAGCGCTGTTGACAACGCTTTACGGCAGTATGA
>JAEWMM010000129.1 GCA_023457175.1 Bacillota bacterium
GTTCTCAGCCACTCGGCGTCGGCGTTCATGGCCGAAATCAGCCCCAGCCCGCCCGCGTTCGAGACGGCGGCGGCCAGTTCTGCGTCGGCAATCCATGCCATGCCGCCCTGAATGATCGGGGCTTCAATGCCAAGCAGCTCACAAAGCGGCGTTTTGATCATAGTCTTACGCCTGCAGGGATTCGATGTAGGAGAGCAGGCTCTTGACATCGACGAGACCCTCGTTCATTTCGAGCTCCAGCTCAAAAACCTCTTCAAGGTTCATGACAATTTCAACAATATCGAGCGAGTCAAAGCCAAGCTCTTCAAAGGTGGTCTCCATCGTAATTTCAGAGGCGTCGATCTCCTTATACTCGGCAAGGACCTTGGCTACCTTTTCAAAAATCTCGTTCATGCGAATATTCTCCTTTTAATAAAAATTTCTTTTTTGATTTATGTTAACGCGCTGTCATAAAAGCGCGAAAAACAGCTTATTCGCAGTCCCAGCGCAGCACGGCCGAGGCGCTGGTCAGCCCCGCGCCAAAGGCGCACATGACCAGCAGATCACCCTTTTTGAGCTTTTTGTCCTCGTTGAGCTCGTCGAGCAGCAGCGGAATGCAGGCGGCGGAGGTATTGCCGTAGCGTTCGATGTTGATGCAAAAACGCTCGGGCGGAATAGAAAGTTTAGACTTGGCAAAGTCGATGATGCGCAAATTTGCCTGATGCGGCAGCACCCACGTGATTTCCGATTCCTCAAGCCCCGCATCGGCAATGGTGTTGCGCAGCCCGTTGCACATGGCGTTGACCGCAAACTTAAACACGCCCTGTCCGTTCATCGAAACATACGGCTCGGAATCGTCCGGGATGCGGTCCGGCAGGTTGCCCTTGACGTTAGGGACGTTTAACACCTCGGCATCTCCTTTGGTGGTCAGCGACAACGAACGCAGCCCGTCGCCCTCGCCCAGCACCACAGCGCCCGCGCCGTCGCCGAACAGCACGCAGGTCGAGCGGTCGCGCCAGTCAAGCAGGCGGCTCATGGCCTCGGCCGCGACGATCAGCACATGCCGCGCCTTTTTGCGGGCAAAGTAGCCGTCGGCCACATCCAGCGCGTACAAAAAACCTGAGCAGGCGGCGTTGACGTCAAAGGCGGGGCAGTCGGCCCCGATGCGATTTTGCACCGTGCACGAAAGCGAAGGGGTGATGTAGTCGCCGCTGATGGTCGCGCAGAGAATCAGGTCGATATCCCCGGCGGTTAAGTTCGCACGCGCCAGCGCCTTTTCGGCGGCGGCCACCGCGATATCGGTCAGCGACTCCTCCATGCAGATATGTCGCTGCCGGATGCCGGTGCGGGTGTAGATCCACTCGTCGGTGGTGTCCACAAAGCGGCACAGCTCGTCGTTGGTCAGAATGCGCTTAGGCACAGCCCGACCCGTTGAGAGAATTGAAAAGCTCATAAAGCCTACTCCTTCGATAAAAGATCATTCAAATACGCGCCAATAAAAATATCATTTTTATTGGGACAGCGACAACTGCGCCGCACTGTTTTTTCGCTTTTAAAGCAAAAAACACGTCTTAGATTTCTCTGCTAAAAATTTTGTTTACGATTCTCAGACGGAATCATCCTGAGGGGCGATTCCCGCCATCTCATCAATAAACTGCTTTTCAAAAAATGCGTTTAAGCGAATCATACCCTTTAGCAGATGCGCCTTTTCCTCATCGCTCAAGTCCTTTGCCACAGCGCGCACCATATTCTCATGAAAGCGCATAAAAACAGCGTAGGTTTTGTGGCCCAGTCGCGTGAGATGGATGTAGACCACCCGCCCGTCCTCAGTGGAGCGGCGGCGTTCAACGCAGCCCTTTTGCACCAGCCGGTTGACGGCCGCGGTAACCGACGGCTGCGTAATGCGCAGGTCGGCGGCAATTTCCTTGACGGTGCGGCCTCTGCCCCTCGTTTTACCGATCGTTTCAAGCAGATGCATCTCGCTCGAAGAAACGTTGGGCGTGCCGGCGCGCTTGATGAATTCATCTTCAATTTTCAATATGGAACGATAGGCCGTGACCAGCGTTTCGTTGAGCCTTAACATGAACTCATCGGTCAAAATACCGTCCTCCATTTAATTTAATTAGATTGTCTATCTAATTATAGTAACACCTGTTACGTCTGTCAAGAACCGCTACTGATTTTATAGATTGTTCATAAATAAATATTCAAAAAGTGAAAGGCCTGACATGTCATTCCAAACGTGAAGCAACCGGACGTATTCCAGACTAAAACACAGGTGAATTGAATATGCGCGCGCAAGTGCGACCAAACATTAATTTGTACAGTTTTTTGGCTGTACAATCCCAAAATACACCTTAAATGCACCTTATTTTCGCTTTTATGCC
Organism: Bacillota bacterium; assembly: GCA_023457175.1. Taxonomy (GTDB): domain Bacteria; phylum Bacillota; class Clostridia; order Oscillospirales; family Ruminococcaceae; genus Yanshouia. The sequence goes on from JAEWMM010000129.1 coordinate 2,367, forward strand.
GGGGACCGTCAATTAGCTGATAAGCCATGCCATTTAAATGCTTGAAAAAATTAATATTTTAAGTGAAGCGCGGTCGCCGCCGCAGGGTCGGCAGTTAAGAAATGTGTATGCTATACAGGCTGCTTTCATCATTGCTTGACCCCGATCACACAATGGTGGGGGATTTTTTGTAACGCGGTGAAGCGGATCGCTTTATTTTTACCATTTAAAATGTGGATTTCCATGTCGAACGTCGATGACGGGTTGTCATGACAACATAAAAGGTGTATAATCGACTAAATACTGATTTTTCACTAAAAAATTGATCTTTTCGCAGCGTATTTTCTGCCCTGCGGCGTTGTTGTCGTTGGCGAACGTCAGCCCGTTGTCCGCCTCGTCTTAGCCGGATGAAAAATCCGCCCGCCAATCTATTCATTTTTTAGTAAAATATCAGTATAAATGTGAAATAAAAAGGTAAGGCGCGTTAAAATGGATTTACGGCGAGAAAGAAAACGGGGCAACCGAATGATCGGCGTCCTTTTAATTATGATCGTTCTCTGCGTGGGCGCCATAGCAATGCTTCTGCTTTCGCGCAACGCGTCGGCCAAAGCTTTAAAAACCAGTTTGACACCAACCGATTTATCATCGGTGACCGATATCGGTTTAGACGCCCGGGCGGTCAGCGCGGCAGTCGGGCTGTTTTCTAAAAACGAGGCGCAAAACCCGTCCGACCAGTTCTCATACGAAATTAAGAGGGAACTGGTCTTTTCTGCTGCCTCTGCGCAGGCGTCGCTGCTGCTCAAAAATCCGCCGCAGAACCAATATTTAATGGTGCTTGAGCTGGTGCTCGAAGAATCCGGCGAGGTGGTTTTGCGCACCGGCGCGCTGCTGCCGGGGCAGATGATAAAAAGGGCCGCTCTGGATGAAAAGCTTTCAGCCGGGGATTATAAAGCTACGGCCAATATTTACGCGATGGATGCAAAAAGCGGTGCGCTGGCGGGTGTGCTGACACAGCCTGTAACCATAGTCGTCAAAGCCTGACGCGCGCCGCTTTTAAATGCGGCGCGGCAGCGTTAACCATACATAAAATAAAAATCGTTGAAATGAGGACGCACCTGCGATGATAGACATTAAAAACGAGCGCAACCTGACGATGCTGACCGATTTTTACGAGCTGACGATGGCGAACGGCTATCTGCTCAAGGACATGCAGGATACCGAAGTGGTATTCGACATGTTCTTTCGCAAGATTCCGGACGGCGGCGGCTACGCGATAGCGGCGGGACTCGAACAGTTGATGCAATATATCGACAACCTGCAGTTCTCCGAGGCGGATATTGCATTTCTGCGCAGCAAGAACACCTTTTCCGAGGCGTTTTTAGACTATCTCAAGGACTTTAAATTTGTCTGCGATCTTTGGGCCATCAAGGAGGGCACCCCTATTTATCCCGGCGAGCCGCTCGTGGTGGTCAAGGGCCCGGCCATTCAGGCGCAGCTGATTGAAACAATGGTGCTGCTGACCATCAATTTCCAGTCGCTGATCGCCACCAAATCCACCCGCATGAACCGCGTGGCGCAGGGCAGGGCGATTATGGAATTCGGCTCCCGCCGCGCGCAGAGCTATGACGCGGCCATGCTGGGGGCCAGAGCAGCCTATATCGGCGGGTGCACCTCGACGGCCTGCGTCATCGCCGACCAGTATTACAACATCCCCGCCGTCGGCACGATGGCGCATAGCTGGGTGCAGCTGTTCCCCGATGAATATTCGGCCTTTAAGTCCTATGCCGAGATCTACCCCGACAATTGCACGCTGCTGATTGATACCTACGACGTGCTGCATTCCGGTGTGCCCAACGCCATTCGCGTTTTTAACGAGGTGCTGCTGCCGCTGGGACATCGCCCCAAGGGCGTCAGAATTGATTCGGGCGACATCGCGTATCTCTCGAAAAAGGTGCGCGCCCTGCTCGATAAGGCAGGCTTTGGGGACTGCAAGATCGTCGCTTCCAACTCGCTGGATGAATACATTATCCGCGATCTGATTTTGCAGGACGCCAAGGTCGATCTTTTTGGCGTGGGAGAGAACCTCATCACCGGCCGTTCCGAGCCGGTGTTCGGCGGCGTCTACAAGCTGGTTGCCGTGCAGGAGGGGGACAAGCTTGCCCCCCGCATCAAGATCAGCGAAAGCCCCGAAAAGGTGACCACCCCGGGCTTTAAAAAGCTTTACCGCCTTTATGACCGCAAGAGCGGCAAGGCGTCGGCCGACTATATCACGCTGTTTGAAGAAGAGGTCGACGACACAAAGCCGCTGACCATCTTTGACCCCAACGCGATCTGGAAAAAGAAAACGCTTGAGGACTTTGAAGCGGTCTGCCTGCTTGAGCCGATTTACGAAAAGGGGAAGCGGCTGTATCAGTCCCCGTCCATAAAGGAGATACAGGATTTCTGCAAGGTTGAGCTGGGCCGGATGTGGGACGAGATCAAGCGCTTTGAATATCCGCACCGCTATTATGTGGATCTGTCCGAGAGCCTGTGGACCTTAAAGACCATTATGCTAAACGATTTTGAGCGCAAAATACGGGAGCTGACTCATAAATAAAAGAGGCCGCCCCGTTGAAGCGCCCTCTGAAAGGTCGGATCATATTTAAATTGTGCAGCCAAAGGGGCTTGCCGTCGGTGTAAAGCGGACGGCAAGCCCCTTGAAGTTGTCGCAATATCGATGACGCCGGCGTCACGCCTCTATAAATTCGACAAGCGCCTGATTGAATTTCTCCATCTGGTCATAAAAGAGAAAATGGCCGCAGGATTCGAGCGGAACCAGCGTGGAATTAGGAATCCGTTGCGCCTGCACCTGTGCCAGCGGGAACAGGCAGACCCTGTCCTCGTAGCCATGCAGGATCAGAGTGGGTACCCCGATCTGGGTTAAATCCTCAAACAGCTGCTCCTCGCCCAGCCAATCGTTGGCTATGGCCGACATGGCCCAGCTGGCCGACTCCAACCCCAGATTGAATACCCATTCGGAGATATTGGGCGTCACAAAATTATGGAAAATCAGATTGCCGAATTTTCGAAGCACCTCAGGCCTGTTCTGGCTTATTTCCTGTATCATCTCCCAAACGGTCTGCACCGGCAGCCCGTAAGGGAAATAGGGGCGCTGAATCAGGCTTGGCGCCGCCGCTGCGAACAGTCCGAGCCGGACTACGCCATAGCCCTCGTACCTTGCCATATAGCGCACCGCAATGGCGCCGCCGGTCGAGTGGCCGCACAGGATAATCTGGTTGAGCCCCAGCGCGTCGATGACGGCGCGCACGTCGTCGGACATCCGGTTGTAGCTATAGCCGCCCCAGGGCTTTGAGGATTGACCGAAACCGCGCAGATCCATACCGACACAGCGGTAGCCCTTTTGAGGCAGCACATTGTACTGGTATTCAAACAGACGGTGGCTGCCCGGCCAGCCATGAATAAAAAGGATGGTTTTTTCGCCTGGCGGGTTGATGTCTTCAACGTAGATATACACATCGGGTTCTGCCGTTACATAATAGCCCATTTTCAAGACCCCACTTGTCTTATTTACACTGGCGTGCTGCTTAAAATATTCAACAGAAGAAAAACGGATCAGGCGGCTTTGATGTTCTGTTAATATGCATACGTGCGAGCGCTTTATAAAATACCGGCCTGTTTAAAGATAAGACCGGGATATCGCATATTTAATGTACAGGCACGGCGGGCTGAAAAAGAATCCAATTAGAGGCTACTCTTTTTTAAAAGATTATGGTAAAATCCTCAATAGTATATTTTATAAAAAATTTTATTTTTTCATGGAAAAATTTCAGGCAAAATTCGCACCTTATTTAAGAAAGTATCAAGGTTATATCCGACGATATGACTTATATTGAAATATCGCGCTTAACAGGAGGATTTCAGATGAAACAAACACTCGCGTTCATAATGGCGATAGGGGTGCTGGGCAGCACGCTGTCGACGACAGCTTTGGCGGCGGACATTAAATATCCGGTGGGCAGTATATCCTCTTTGGCGTATGTCACAGACGACGACGGCGATTTGTATTTGAACAATTCCACCGACAAGGTCAGCTACGGCAAGACGGCTTATTTTCCGCTGCTCAACGAAACCTCGGGCGCATTAAAAACAAAGTATGACGCCTGGCAGCAAGCTGAAAAGGACGTAAAGGATGCCGAGGCGGTGCTTAAAACAAAGAAGGACGCTTATGATGCGGCGAAGGCTGCGCTTGACGACTATAAAACGGCCGAGACCAATCACAGTACGGCCGAGGCGGCTTTGGCGGCTTACGATACCGATTACAAACGGCTCGACGATGCGCTTACAGCGGCCAAAGATGCCGTGCCGGCAGCCCAGGCCGATTTTGACGCAAAAAAGGCCATTTACCAACCGAAAAAGGATGCTTACGATATCGCCAAAGCGGCATGGGACATCGCCGTTGATAAAGTGAACGGCCCCGAAAAGGTCGTAATGGATTCCGCCAAAGCAGAGCTGGATCTTGTTTCTCCGGCTTATGAAGCCGCCGAAAATGATCTGAATCAGAAAACTGGCGCGGTTACTACCGCCGAAAACGACCTTGCCGCTTTGGGCAGCAAAACAGGTTTGCAAACAGATGTGGATAATAAGCTGACTATCAAGAACCAAAAGGCGGCTGCGCTCAAATCGGTCACCGGCAAGAACACGGTACCGGATGCTGAAACGGCTGTAGGAACGATGTTGTCCGAAAAGACTGCCGCTGAAACGACGCTTGGGCAAAAAGAAGGCGTTCGGAACGAAAAAAAGACCGCTTACGAGACTGCGTCAAAGGATACGTACCTTTACGTCCACGAACTCAAAGCAATTGAAAAATATAAGATCAGCAAAAAGTGGGAACAAAACGGCACCTATGTCTCGGATGTGGACGTGGTGAAAAAGAAGGTGCGCAGCGATATTTCGGGCGCCACCAGCTCGACGATGCAGAGCATTTACTTTCTGGCCGTCAAAATCAAAAGCGGCAGCAGCACGCAGGACCGCGACCTTCTGGGAACGGTCACGGTGAAAAAGAGCGGCAGCGACGGCTTTGAGGTGACCACCGATATCGCGCTTGAAATTGGCTATTCCTCCGCGTCGAATACCAATGCCGGCGAGGGCGTCATCACCAGAACCCCCACCACCTTCAAGTCGGGCGACGGCTTTGAATCCGAAGACGATTTCGAGTTTGAGTTTGATGTGGACGGCGACAGCCGTTTCGTCGTCAGCACCGTCGGGCAGGGCAGCATTGTACTGAGCGTTAATAACG
>JAEWMM010000130.1 GCA_023457175.1 Bacillota bacterium
ATGTATGGCAAAGGCATTTCAAAGGAAGGCGAAATTCTTGACCTGGCGGTTAAGCTTGGCGTCATTCAGAAAAGCGGCTCGTGGTTTTCTTATAACGATACCCGCTTAGGGCAGGGCCGCGACAACGTCAAGGAATATTTCAAGACCAGCCCCGAGCTGCTCGACGATATTGCTGTCAAGGTGCGCGAGGGCATCAGCACGGTCGGTGTTGAAAAAACCAAGCCCGCCAAGGCCCCGCGCGCCACTGCCAAGGGTTCGGCCGATATCGACGTCGAGGTCGACTCGGAGCGCGGTGACGCATGATTATCACCGACGCGCGCCGGACAAAGCGCGGCAGAATTTCGGTGTATGCAGACGGCGAATTTCTGTTTGCAGTCGAGGAGGAAAGCTGGCAGCTCTTTGGCCTTGATACCGGCGACACGGTTGACGCGGAGCAGCTTGACGCCCTGCTGCGCCAAAGCCGCGTGCAGGAGGCCAAGCGCCGCGCGCTGAACATGCTGTCGGCCAAAAGCTACACCGCCCAAACCCTCACCCGCCGTCTGGCCGAAAAAACCGGCGGTGAAGCGGCCCGTGCGGCGGTTTCGCGCATGGAGGAGCTGGGGCTCATCGACGACGAGGACTATGCGCTGCGTTGTGCGCGCGATTTGTTAAATCTGCGCGGCTTTGCGCCGCGGCGCATCCGCTACGAGCTGCAAAAACGCGGCGTCTCGTCCGAGCTGTGCGCGCTGGCCCTTGAAGAAATTGCGCCGGACTGCGATGCGCTTTCAGAGCGTGCCGCCGAGTTGTTGCGCGCGCGCTTCGGTATGCTTAAAAGCGACGCCGACCTTCGGCGCGCGGCAACGTTGCTTGAGCGCTGCGGCTATGCCTATTCCGATATTCAAACCGCGCTGCGCGCCGTCTCCGAGGCAGAACTGGAGGATTGAACACACGGCCAGCCTGCCCAATTTGTCGCTTAACCGCTCACCGCAGCCTGTCTGACAGGCTCTATAAGTCAAACAGCTTAAAAACCGGATTGTCTTTGCGCTCTGTTTCGCGCCTTGCCGCATTGTCGTCTTTAGGTGAGCGTCAGCCCGCTTACCTCTTCCGCCCTGTCCGACACAAAATATCCTTGCCAATCCTGCTCCGGTTTTTAAGCTGTTTGACTATGACAGGTCAATATACCCCCGAAAGGAATCTAAATATTCTATGACTTATAAGGTTGGAATGATCTCGCTCGGCTGCTCTAAAAATCAGGTGGACGCCGAGCATATGCTGGCCGAGCTCTCGGTGAACGGCTTTACCCTCTGCAACGCGCCGGAGGAATGTGACGCCATCATCGTCAACACCTGCGGCTTTATCGAGGACGCCAAGCGCGAATCGATTGAAAGCATCTTTGAAGCCGCCCAGCAGAAGAAAAATAAGCTTAAAGCGCTGGCCGTCACCGGCTGTCTTGCCGAGCGCTATCAGCAGGAATTCGCCGCTGAAATCCCCGAGGCGGACGTCATTCTCGGCATGGGCGCGATGGGCGGCATCGCCAAAGCGCTGCGCCATGCGCTGGAGCAGGGCGAGCGGGTCGTCGAATTCGGCGACAAGGCGGCGCTGCCGCTGGAGGGCAAGCGTATTCTCGCAAACGCCCCCTATTTTGCCTATCTCAAGGTGGCCGAGGGCTGCGACAACCGCTGCGCCTTCTGCGCTATTCCCGATATCCGGGGACATTTTCGCAGCCGTAAAATGGAGGATATTATCGAAGAGGCCAAGCAGCTGGCCGAGCAGGGCGTCGTGGAGTTAAATGTCGTCGCGCAGGACACCACCCGCTACGGGCAGGATATTTACGGCAAGCTGATGCTGCCCGAGTTGCTGCGTGCGCTGTGTCAGATTGAGAAGCTGCACTGGATTCGCGTGCTCTACTGCTACCCCGACCGCACGACCGATGAATTGATCGATGTGATCGCAGGTGAACCGAAGATTGTCAAATACATCGACCTGCCGTTGCAGCACAGCTGCGATACGGTGCTGCGCCGTATGCGGCGCCGGGGGGATTTCAGGCTGATAGAAAGCCTGCTTAACAAGCTGCGCGACCGCATTCCGGGCGTCGTCATCCGCACCCCGATGATCGCCGGCCTGCCCGGCGAGACCGAGGAGGAGTTTGAGCACCTGTGCGGCTTTGTGCGCGATCAGGCCTTTGAGCGGCTGGGCTGCTTTGCCTATTCTCAGGAGGAGGAAACCCCCGCGGGGAAGATGCCTGATCAGGTGGATCAGTCGCTGCGCCGCCGCCGCGCCGACACGGTTATGGAAATTCAGATGGGTATTGCCAATGAGATTGCCCGCGCCAGCGAGGGCCGCGTGCTTGAGGTGCTGTGCGAGGGCTACGACGATGAGGCGCAGTGCTATGGCGGCCGCAGCTATATGGACGCCCCCGACATCGATACCAAGGTGTATTTTGTCGGTGTACAGGGACTTGCGGCAGGCCAGTTTGTTACGGTGGAGATCACCGGCGCCGACGGCTACGATCTGACCGGAGAGCAGGTGGATTAAGATGAACCTTCCGAATAAGCTGACGCTGCTGCGCATTATACTTGTGCCGTTTTTTGTGTTTTTTCTCATGGCGGGGCGCTCCGGCGCGTTTAGCCTGCTGGCACTGCTCGTCTTTGCGGCCGCCAGCCTGACCGACCTGCTCGACGGCAAAATTGCGCGCAGCCGGGGGCTGGTCACTACCTTTGGCAAGCTGATGGATCCGCTGGCCGATAAAATTCTCGTCATGAGCGCGATGATCTGCTTTGTCGCCTTAAAGCTTGCCCCCGCTTGGGCGGTCATTGTGATTCTCACCCGCGAATTCTTAGTCACCTCGCTGCGGCTTATCGCGGCCGGAGAGGGGCTGGTTATTGCCGCCGACAAATGGGGCAAGGTGAAAACGGTCATCCAGATGGTCTGGATTATCTGGGTGCTGCTCTGGCTGTGGCTGGCGTCTTCCCCGCTGGCGTTGCCCGCTGGATTTGACGCGCTGGGGCGCGGCGTCACGGCGGTATTGATGGCGGCCTCGGTATTTTTTACGCTGCTTTCAGGCTTTAATTATGTTTGGAAAAACCGTGCGCTGCTGTTTAGCGATATGTGAATGCGCGCTTTGTTTTGATGTAATTAAAGTTTTTGGTCAAGCTTTTTAAAAGCTTGCGGGGCTTGAGGCAAAACCCCGCGTAAATGTCAGCGCCGCGAAACCTTTGTGGGCATCCAAATTCGCAGCGAGATTTTATTTGCGCCGCCTGTATTGGTTTGGCTTTAGGGGGCGCGGCGGCTTAATTGAAGCGCCCGTGCCGGTAAGGCACACATTTAGCGCACAAGGGCGGCCTTTATAAAGCGGCCGCATTTGGTTTTGCGCCATGGCGTGAAACGGCCCTCACCCCCTGTTCCTAAAAGGCATAGAGCGCAGCAATATTCTCCTGATCAACGGTTGCGGCTGCAATTTTAAGGTTCTCTTGCAATTTCCCCAGTCATATGCTAGAGTAGTATTGTCGCGAAAAATTTTATATCCGATGCGTTTAACGGGAAGGGTTTTCTCACATTCTTTCGCCTCAGAGAGCTGCGGTCACCGGCTGAAAGCCGCGGCGCAAAAGAGCAGAAGACCATGCGCCCGCCAGCACAGCGAGAGAACGCGCCGCTTGAGTGCCATTACCTCGCCTGCGTTTTTTGTCCGCGTTAAGGGCAAAGCCTTTCCCCGAAGTGGAACAGCGGTAATTAAGCCGTCTTCGTGCAGTTGCATGAAGACGGCTTTTTGATACAATAATCATAACGGGCGCCCGTCAAGATTGCAACGGCGCGCCCGCATCAAAAGGAGTGGTTTCTTTGAAAATTTATAATACCCTGACGCGGCAGAAAGAGGAATTCGTGCCGTTGGAGCCGGGCAAGGTGAAGATATATGCCTGTGGCCCCACCGTTTATAATTTTATTCATATCGGCAACGCGCGCCCCATCTGCGTGTTTGATACGCTGCGCCGCTATTTTGAGTACCGCGGGTATGAGGTGACCTTTGTCCAGAACTTTACCGATATTGACGACAAGCTCATCAACCGTGCCAACGACGAGGGTACGACCGTCCCCGACATCGCCGCCAAATATATCAAAGAATATATGACCGACGCCGAGGGTTTGGGCGTTCGGCCTGCGACGGTGCATCCCAAGGCGACCGAAACGGTGGATGAGATTATCAACGTCATCGAAACGCTGGTGGAAAAGGGCTACGCCTACCCTTCGCAGGGCAGCGTATATTTTCGCAGCCGCAAATTTGATGATTACGGCAAGCTCTCGCACATGCCGATTGAGGATCTGGAATCGGGCAGCCGCGTCGACGTTTCGGAGCATAAGGAAGACCCGCTCGATTTCGCACTCTGGAAGGCTGCCAAGCCCGGCGAGCCGCTCTGGGAG
>JAEWMM010000131.1 GCA_023457175.1 Bacillota bacterium
GCACTTCCTCTGCTCTGGCGGGCAGCTCCTCCATGCCGCGGCGGTAGACGATGTAGACATTTTCAGCCCCAAGGCGCTTGGCGCAGCGCGCGGCGTCCATCGCCACGTTGCCGCCGCCGACGACGGCGACCGAATTGCCATGGAAAATCGGGGTCGCATAATCTTCAAGATAGGCCTTCATCAGGTTTGTTCTGGTCAGGTACTCGTTGGCCGAGTAAACGCCGAGCAGGTTCTCACCCGGAATATTCATAAAGCTGGGCAGACCCGCGCCCGAGCCGATAAAGACCGCCTCAAAGCCGCCCTCAAACAGCTCGTCCACCGAGATGGTACGCCCGACAATGTAGTTGGTCTTAAGGTCGACGCCCAACTCAATCAGGTTGTCGACTTCTTTTTTAACGATAGCCTTCGGCAGACGGAACTCCGGAATGCCGTAGGAAAGCACGCCGCCCGCAACGTGCAGCGCCTCGTAAATGGTGACTTCGTAGCCCTTGGCGATTAGGTCGCCCGCGCAGGAAAGGCCTGCGGGGCCGGAGCCGACAATGGCCACCTTATGCCCGTTGGAAGCGGGGCGCTCACCAACCGAGAAATTATGCTCGCGCGCATAGTCGGCGACAAAGCGCTCGATACGGCCGATGCCGACAGGCTCGCCCTTGATGCCGCGCACGCAACGCTCTTCGCACTGCGTCTCCTGCGGGCAGACGCGGCCGCTGACGGCCGGCAGGCAGTTGGTCGAAAGGATGATGCGGTACGCTTCCTCAAAATCCCCTTCGGCCACCTTTAACAGAAACTCGGGGATGCGCACATTGACCGGACATCCGGCAACACAGGGCTTGTGCTTGCAGGTGAGGCAGCGCTTGGCCTCGTCAACCGCCATTTCGGGGGTATAGCCAAGGGCAACCTCTAAAAAGTTCTTGTTACGCACATTCGGATCCTGCTCCGGCATGGACGTTTTGGTCGCGATCATATTAGCCATTGCAGTGTCCTCCGTTTAAGCCCATGCGGCAGACATGCGCGTCATGCTCCTGCTCCGCGGCCTTATAGAAACTGTTGCGGTTCATCAGTCCGTCATAGTCGACGAGGTGTCCGTCAAAGTCGGGGCCGTCGACGCAGGCAAATTTGGTCTCGCCGCCGACCGTCACACGACATCCGCCGCACATGCCGGTGCCGTCGATCATGACAGGGTTGAGCGAAACAATGGTCTTTATGCCATATTTTTCAGTGACCTTAGAGACGAACTTCATCATCGGAATCGGGCCGATGGCGATGACCAGATCGTAACCCTTGCCCTCGTTGATCAGCGCTTCGAGCTGGTTTGTCACAAAGCCGTGGATGCCGTAGCTGCCGTCGTCGGTCGTGACATAAAGATTGTCGCATGCTGCGGTAAACTCATCCTCAAGCATGACGGCATCCTTATTTTTAAAGCCCGCGATAACGTCGACCGGAATACCCAGCGTATGCAACGCCTTAGCCTGCGGATACGCAATCGCGCAGCCGACGCCGCCGCCTACAACACAGGCCTTGGTAGCGCCGTCATAATGGGTGGGCACACCGAGCGGCCCGACAAAATCAGCGAGATAGTCGCCCGCTTCCTTCATCGACAGCAGACGGGTGGTCGCACCGGCGACCTGGAACATGATCGTTACCTCACCGGTAACCGGGTCGGCATCCGCCACAGTCAGCGGAATACGCTCGCCCTTTTCATCCACGCGCAGAATGATAAATTGTCCGGCCTTGACACGCTTGGCAATATCAGGCGCATCCACCTTCATCAGCATTACGGCGCTGCTGAGGTTTCTCTTTTCCGTAATACGGTTCACACTCTCACTCCATTTCATAATAATCAGCCTCTAGTCGAGCCAATGTAATGTATTATATCGCAATCTCTTTTCACATGCAACAGGACGCCAGTAGTTTTTTTAGGCAATTTACTGAAAAGACACTATTACGCAGAAAATTCCCATCATACATCAATTTCACAATATCGACATAAAAGTCGGATTTCAACGCTTTTCCTTTTATGGTAAAAAATCATTTTACAATCAGCGTGCATTCGGCTTTAAGGTCGCTGCGCCCCTGAACGGTGGCCAGCAGCTTCATCTCTCCGGCCGCTTTGGCTTTGATGACCAGCTTATTATCCAGCGAGCCCAGCTCCGCCGTCGCGCTGTCGCCGGTGGCGCCCCAAACAACGGTAAAGGCGTCGTCGGTATCCCAAACGGCTTCTATCTCCGCCTCTTCGCCGGGCGAAAGGGTCAGCTTAACCTCATCAAGCCGGAAATTCACATCGCTGTCTCCGCTCTGGCTGCCTGCGGCGCTCTGACTGCCCGCAGTGCTTTGGCCGATGCCGTTGCTTGCCAGATTCGCGTCGGCGCTGTCGTTTTTACCGGCGTCCGCCACCGAATGACCGCTTGCCTCGGTGCCGGTCATGCTGCCCGCGCTGCCCATATATTGCAGGTAAGAGACGATGGCGTTGGCCAGCGCGTTGGCGATGCGGTTCTGATACTCGTCGTTGATCAGCTTGTGGTATTCGGTCTGGTTGGACATAAAGCCCGCTTCTACCAGAATGGCCGGATACTGCATGCTGCGGGTGACGTAGTAATAGCCGAATTTCTGCCCGCGGTTGGCGGTGCCGAGCGCCGAAGCGACATTGGCCGAGGCAAACTGCGCCAGCCCGGTGGACCAGTAGTTAAAGTAATAGGCCTCGGTACCCGCCGCCGACGTGTTATATGCCGAGGAATTTGAATGTACGCTGATAAACAGATGCGGGTCGGCCGCTGCGGTGCCGGCGACGCGCTGCTCCAGCGAGAGGTAATTATACTGGTTGCCGTTGGTCACAAGCACGGTGGCGCCGCGGCTCTTGAGAATGCTGACCAGCTTTGATGTGACGCTGTAGTTGATCGCCCGCTCAGGGTAGGCCGACAGATAACCCAGCGCGCCGACGTCGCTGCCGCCGTGACCGGGGTCGATGACAATTTTGGCCCCGCTTAAATTGCTGCTGGAAACGACGGGCGGATTGTTAAAGCGCAGGACAAGGTTTCCGTCGTTGTCGTAATAGGGGTATACGCCCATGAACTTGCCCGAGGACCGCAGCGTCAGCGTCATGGTATCACCCGAGAAGGTCACGGCCGAGAACAGCGGATTTTTCGAAAGCTTCATGCTGTCGGGCATCGAATTCGTGTAGTTAAATTTAAAGGTCAGCTTGTCCGCCGCATAGGTCGCCACATAAGACACCTGCTGCCGGGTCGCCAGAATCACCTTGGTGTAGCGCGAATCGCTCTTGACGGTACAGCCGGTGATACTGTTGTTCACCGCCGCCGCGCTCACCGATACCGTCGCGATATCGTCGGCAAAGACGCGCAGACCCGATTGCAGCCGGTAGAAGCGGTAGGTCTCGACCTTGTTTTTGTTGGTAAAGCTGTATTTGAGCTCCTCGCCGACAACATAATCGAGCGCGCCCTTGGGCAGCGGGAAATAGGTCGGCTCGGAATACTGCGAGACGGTGTCGCCCCTGAAGGTTTCGGCCAGATCGGCCGTCACGACCACCGGCGTTCCGTCAGACGGCAGCACCCGCTTGTTGACAATAATCTTCGCACCGCTCTTGCTCTTTTTCAGGCCGTTCCACTCGCCGTAGACCGTCACGGCGCCAAGGTTCTGCTCCTCGGTCTTGGCATCCGGCACGGTGAGCACGCCGGTGAAGCGCGCGTAGGCGGTGTCGCGGTATTCGTCGTCCTGCTGGTCGCTGAGCTTGAGCGACACCGTCTGGCCGCCGATAACGGCGTAAACCTTTGCCTCGGCGTAGGCGACGGCGTCGACGGTCAGCTTGGTAGAGCCGTCGACATTTAAGGTACCGCTGCCGGGCGACACCTGCTTGACCACCTCGGTGATGCGGGTGATATTATAGGTGACGGTTTTGCCCTTGTGGTTGATTTTAAAGACGTTCTCGCCCTCGGTCAGCGGCATTTCAAGCTGGAAATAGCCGTTTTCGTCGGTTTTTATCTCAACACTGTTAATGGTCGCGTCGGTGTTCGGGTCGGTATGCCCCGTAAAGAGCACCGACGGGTCAAACGAAGTAAAGGTCGTCTGCCTCGGCATGGTCAGCTCAAGATCCTGCATAATATGCTCGGCCTTGACGCTGCCCGCAAAATAGCCCACGAGCTTTGAGGCGCAATCCTTCGGGTTTTCCTGCAGCCGGGTCAGGCTGTTAAAGATGCTGCCGTTATAGCGGGGTAGCTCACGCGCTTCAATAACCTGCCGCGCCAGCTGGTCGTATTCGCCCCAGCCCACCGCGTCGGTCACGGCGCGGTCAGCCGCATGCACAATATAAAGGGGCGTGCCGGCCGTGTCGGCAATATTCGCCCACCACGAGGCGACCGCCTGATACGGCGTCTGGGCGTCGTCAATAGAGCCGTAAGCCTTGACGGCGACAAAGTCGGCCAGTCCGGTTTCGATAAACCGCACCGTGTCGGCGTTACCGTCGGCAAAGGCCGAAAAGGTCGCCCTGGTAGCCGAGCCGTTCTCATCCTCATAGTCGTTGGCCCAGACCGCCTCGCTCAAAAGCCCGACCGCCACCGAAGGCGCGGAGCGGTCCAGCGCGGCGCGCACCAGTGTCAGCAGCGTTTCGGGCACCGCCTGCATATAATCCTCAAAGCCGATGCCGCCGCCCAATGCCAGATAGTTTGAATAGCTCTTTTTGCTCTGCACATTATAATAGCCGTCGAGCAGCACACCGTCGGGCTGATAGCGCGCGGCAAACGACGCAATGTCGGCCGTCACACCGTCGATAAGCGACGCGGTCGCCCTGCCCAGCACGGCAATTTTATCGCTGAACGTAACATCGGTTATGTAATAGGTCGTGTAGACATACAGTCCGGCCTCGCGCGCCTGCGTAATTGCGGAAAGCAGCGGGTCGAGCCGTCCCTCCTCACAGGTCAGGCAGGGCATAAGGGAGGAGGGGTAAAGCACGCTGCCGTCCGAGTCCAGCGTGTCGATGACCACGGCGTTCATCGTCAGATCGAGCGCCGCGTCAATCGCCTTGCCAATGCCGGCAGCGATGTCCGCATCGCCGCCCGTCACAGGGAAATCGACGCCGGGCTTAAGCGTGACGGCGCGCAGCTCATCGGGGAAAATTTTTTGCGCCGCCGGTCCGGCGTCGGGATCGTCCGAATCA
>JAEWMM010000132.1 GCA_023457175.1 Bacillota bacterium
GCAGGGTGGCGCATCCGCACCGGTGCTCAACACCGAAGGCATTGACGGCATTGTGAGTATCCCATAATCTCAGACGGATAAAAAAGGGGTGAAACCGATGTGCTGCTCCCATTGCGGCAAACAAATCCGGGAGGGACGGCGCATTTGCCCCTTCTGCGGCGGGGCGGTTGACGCCGGGGAGGCGGCGCGCGCCGCCCCTTTTGCCGGTGCGGGGGGCGGGCAAAGAAAGAAGCCGGAAACAGACGTTGCACCCATCCTCCTTGCGCTGCTGTTTTTCGTTTTCGCCATAAGCCAACGGGCGCTCATATCATCGGGGCGAGCGCCACGGCGTCGTGACCGACATACAGCCGCGCATTCATGTGGGGCCGGGGCCGGATACGGGCAACATACCAAAGCCTGTCCTCTCTTATATGGGGGCAGGTTTTTTGCGGCTTTTAACGGTATTTTGTCAGGTGTCTTATACCGGCTTTCGCTATGTTACTGCGAAAGAGGGTAATCAGGATGATTCAAGCTTCACGCCCGTTGTGAGGGGGAGATAAGGGCAATCCCATCTGTACACATCCGCGGCCCTCTCTTCCATTGAAATTATCTTGCATGACACCCTTGTCATGAGAACTGCTTTGTGCTATGCTATGCAATAGAAAGTGACATGCTTGTCATATAAGACTTGAGTCAATTAGGAGGTGCGGCAATGCCCACGGCTACCTTTGAACATCTGCCACAGGAAAAGAAAGACCGCATTATCGAAGCAGCCATCAACGAATTTGCCGAGTACCGTTTTGCCGACGCTTCGATCAACCGTATCGTGAAAGCGGCTAAGATTCCCCGCGGAAGTTTTTATCAGTATTTCTCGGACAAAGAAGACCTGTATATGCTGATCATCAATAAAATCGGCAAAGAAAAGATGGAGGTGTTCGCAAAGCATCCTTCACCGGGGGAAAACGCCACCTTTTTCGAGGCGGCAGTCGCGTCGATCCCGGCGGTGCTCGATTGGACTGAGCGCTATCCAAAATACAATCAGATCGCCATGCGCATGGCGCTCGACGACAGTGCATTTACCCGGCGGATTGTTGGGCAGATGCAAAATTCACAGAAAATCGTGCTGGGATACCTGCGGCAGGATCAGGAAAGAGGACTTGTCCGCAAGGATGTGGATCTGAAGCTGGTGATGGAAATGATCCTGCCGGTGACGACTTCCATGCTGAATAAGTACTATCAGGAAGGCGGGCAGGAAGCGGCGCTGGAAAAAATCAAGCAGGTCTTCGATCTGATTCAAAACGGGATCGTTGAAAGAAGGGCGTAGTATGAGTAGATGTATGCTGCGCGGAGAAAACCTGTCAAAGGTGTACGGCGCGGGCGACGTGCAAGTCCATGCTCTGCGCGAGGCGTCCTTCGAGATTTACGCGGGGGAGTTCATTGTTGTGCTGGGGCCGTCCGGCTGCGGTAAAAGCACGCTGCTCAATCTGCTTGGCGGAATGGACTGGCCGACCGAAGGGCGCGTCTGGTATAACGGCAACGACCTTACCCGGTACAGCGACGCGCAGCTTTCGGTCTACCGAAAGGATGCGGTGGGCTTTGTATTCCAGTTTTTCAACCTCATCCCCTCACTGACCGCCCGGGAAAACGTGGCTCTGGCAGCCAGCATCGTTCCCAACGCGGCCGACCCGGACGAAGCGCTGCGGCTCGTGGGGCTGGGCGGGCGCGGCGGACATTTCCCCTCCCAGTTGTCGGGCGGCGAGCAACAGCGCGTATCCATCGCCCGTGCGATCGTGAAAAATCCCGGACTGCTCCTGTGCGACGAGCCTACCGGCGCGCTCGACAGCCAGAACAGCGTAGCGGTGGTGAAGCTGCTGCTTGAGGTGCGCGACCGGCTGGGCTGCCCTGTTATTGCCATCACACACAACGCGGGCATGGCGCAGGTGGCCGACCGGATATTCCATATGAAGGACGGTAAAATCGAGCGTATCGAAGAGAACCCGTCGCCGGTTTCGGCGGAGGCGATGGTATGGTAAAAACGCTGCTGCTCAAAATGCTGCGGGATATGAAAAAGGGCACCGCTTCCTACGCGGTGGCGGCGGCCGTGGCCGCAATGGGCTTTGCCGGCTATTCGGTGCTGTCCATCGCGATGGATCAGCTTCAGGAATCGAAGCAATATTTTTTTGAGGCGACCGCCTTTTGCGACGCCTTTGCCGAGGTGGCACAGGCCCCTCTTTCGGCGGTCAGGGCACTGGAGCGCATCGAAGGGGTTCAGCGCGCGCAGGGGCGATTGGTAAAGGATGTTAAAGTTTCTTCTATGGAACGGGGAACCGAGCTGCGGCTGATCTCCTTTACCCCGGACGGACAAAACAGACCGCTGCTTTCCAGAGGAATGCTGCCGCAGCCGCAGAGCCGGCAAATCATTCTTGGCGACGGTTTTTTTCAGGCGCATGGGCTGTCGGAGGGCGACACGGTGACGCTGTCCGCAGGCGGGATGAACACCATATACACGGTCGCAGGGAGCGGCTTATCCCCGGAAAATATTTACCTGATCCGCAATATCAGTGAAATGCTTCCCGACCTTTCCGCCTACGATGCCGCCTTTCTAGAATATGGAGAAATGGCCCGGTTGCTTTCGATGGAGGGCAAAGCGAACAGCTTTGTCTTCACCTTGAACAGGGGCGTTGATTTCGAGCAGGTCAAGACTCAGATTGAGGCGGTGCTCAAGCCCTATGGGGTGTACCGCGTCTATGAAAATAAGGATGAGCTGTCGGTTTCGATGCTGGAAACCGAGATCGAGCAGGTCGGGAAAACCGCCCAATCCATTCCTTTTCTGTTTCTGGGCATTTCGGCCATCATCCTCTACATCACCTTGCAGCGTTTGATCGAACAGCAGCGCACCCA
>JAEWMM010000133.1 GCA_023457175.1 Bacillota bacterium
CGCTCGGCCTTTATTTCAAAATGGATCATAAAAGTCATCAAGCCGCGCAGTAATATGACGGCGCCTAAAATAATAAGCTCGTCCAAACTTCTGATTAAAACCGTTTTAAGAATCTCCGCGGCCATTTTAAATTCCAGCCCTGTCGCCATATCCTGCAACAGCATAAATTTAAAATTAAAGCGATTTTTGCGCACGATATGGTGCAGATAATAATAAAAGGCTTTCAATGCGCCGACAACAATAATGAATATTCCAAAAAGGTCTAAAAACGCGATAATGGTGGGCAGAATCCACTCAATCCAGTGTTCCAGCGTCATAGGCGTACTCCTTAAATACAAAGGACGCCTGCCGGCTGTAGCGCCAGTGGCAGCCATCCTGATTTTTTGAATTTTCGACAGGAATATTCATGGGCGGCGCGGTATCAGCGCCTTTTTTATGACAAGCATCATTTTTTTGGCAGTTTGCCAACAAGGCAATGGCCAGACCGGCAGCCCTCAGGCGGAACCGGCAAAGGCTTAACTGCCATATAAACGCGCAACATATTCCTCAAGACACTCGTTATTTTCATGCATGGCGGCAGCGTGCTCCTTGCCAACATAGCGCAGGTGCCACGGCTCGTAGGTGATGCCGGTGATATCCTGTTTATCTTTTGGATAGCGCACGACAAATCCGTATTCCCATCCGTGGGCCGCCATCCAGACGCCGGCGTCGGTGTCGGCAAACGCGTGGTTGAGCACCTGATGCGACGGTGTAACAATATCCAGCGCCAGCCCGGTGTGGTGTTCGCTGGTGCCGGGGGGCGCCACCCAGCGCCTCGCCTCAATGACGGCCTGCTCCTGAGACAAGCCCAAAGACAGCTGTTTGTTGATCTGCTTTTCAAACAGCTGGCGCGATTGTTCCAGCGTGCGGTAACCGTAGCAGATAATCAGCGAAACGCCGTCGTTGGCGGCAGCCGTGACCAGCTCGTCGACCGCGCCGGTAATGCGCGCGTCGACCTCATAGCCGTAACGGGTCATCGTAAGCGCCACCGACCAATCGTCCGGGATAGGATGCTCAAAATTGACCAGCATCAGACGCCAATCATCCGGCTCGGCCAACTCGGAATCAGGGGCTGATACCTGTGCCTCCGACGACGCGACAGGGGGCAGGCTCTCCGGCAGTTGAGAGGACTGCGAAGCCTCTGAAGAAGGGTGCTGGCCGGGGATGAGATCGTCAGCTTTTCTGTTGCAGCCACATAACAGTATCAGTGCGGCGCAAAACAGGGCCATCGTATATCGCGACAATGATAAGACTCCTTTTACTTCACTTTTGTGTCCGACGGGTCTATTTTCTCACAGAATCCTGTGTTTAGCAAGGAATATTGAATTTTTACCTGGAAATGCTATTAAAAATATCTAGGAGGATTATCGAATGCCCCTTTTCATGCAGCGCTGCACCAGCAGCGGGGTCAGAATACGCATGCTGCTGCTATATGCCCTGAGCATTCTGGATATGCTCATAACAAAATTTCTGCTTGAGACCGGCAAATTTCGCGAGATAAATCCAGTTATGGCGCTGGCGCTGCAAAGCGACTGGGCCACCCTGCTGCTAAAGCTGTTTCTGCCTGCGGTGTTGATGGCTTACCTCTACCGGCGGCTGAAGATGGTCGACGCCCGGCATCTCAGGCTTTCGGCGCGCGCGCTCGAAGTATTGATTGCAGCTTATTGCATTGTGAGCATGCTGCATCTATGGCTGTATTGGAGCAGCCTGTAAAAACAGCGGATGGCGTACGCCATCCGCTGTTTTGTCACCGTTGCTTTGTTCTTGGCTTTGGCGCGTTTTTCTCATAAAGCAAAGCCAGCCCCCGCAAAATCAAATCGCCGTCGCAGATAATCTCATGCCGGCAAAGCGGGGCGACGCAGCCGGTCAGGCCGCCGGTAGCCACCACGGTAGCCGGGCGGCCAAGAACGTTTTTTTCCATCCGGTCAATCAGTCCGTCTATCATGGCGGCATTGCCGTAGATAGCGCCGGTGCGCATGGCATCCACCGTGTTTTTACCCAGCAGTGTCTCAGGCGGTTCCAGACTGATATGCGGCAGCTGCGACGTGCCTGCAGCCAGCGCCTGCACCGAGCTGCGCAGCCCCGGGATAATCATATAACCGATATAGTCGCCCGCTTGATCCAATACGACGAGCGTGGTAGCGGTACCGAGGTCGAAGATCAGAATGGGCTTTGGATAACGTGCGAGCGCAGCGACGGCCCCTACGATAAGGTCGCTGCCCACGCGGGCGGGATTGTCGGTGAGGATGTTAAGGCCGGTTTTAACCCCTGCGCCGACCAGCAGCGGACGTTTTCCGGTGATCTTTTCCACCGCATTTTGCATGGCGGCGCTCAGCGGCGGAACCACCGACGAAATAATCGCACCCTCGATATCGGCGGGGCTGACCTTGTGCAGCGCAAAAAGCTCCATTAAAAGCGAGGCGTATTCATAATCGGTTTTATCGGGGTCGGTGCGCAGCCGTGCAGTAAAAAGCACGCTTTCTCCCCGCATGCCGCCGATGACGACGTTGGTGTTCCCGATATCGATGGCGATAATCATGCGGCGAGATTACTCCTTCCCAAGCCTGCGGCTGTACAGAACCTTATAAAGCGGCGGGCAGATTACGGCGGTTAAAAATGCGGCCAAAATAGCCTCCGGTACGCCGTTGACGCCCACAACGCCCATAATCACGCCAAGCAGCGCTTCAAAGCCGATGTTGCGCGCCTCGGCATAGCTTGCACCGTACAGCAGATAGATGCCGCCCATAACAAAAACAGTATTGGTAATAGACCCCAGAAATCCGGCGGCGCCGCATGCCAAAAGAGGTACTGTGCTGCCTTTAAGCCATCTAAAAAGCAGCCCGGCCACTATCCCGATTAAAATTCTCGGCGCAAAGCA
>JAEWMM010000134.1 GCA_023457175.1 Bacillota bacterium
GTTTAGGGCTCAGATCTTTTTAAGGCAGTGCAATATCTTACAAGACTCGCGCAGCGTCTTTGTGGTAGGCTGAATAACAGAAAACGACGAAGGGCGGTCAGCTTGTGGCGCAGGAAACCAGAACAGTGGTATATGACGCGGCGCTCGGGCTTGAGGCGCTGCATTTACAGGGGATTATGCAGCCTTTTCCCAACCATTTTCACGCTTATTATGTCTTTGGCTTTATTGAAAAAGGCCGCCGCCAGATGCTCAGCAAAAATAAAGCTTATATCATGGCGCCGGGGGATATGGTGCTGTTCAACCCCGGAGATAATCATGCCTGCGCAGCGATCGACGGGCAGGCTTTTGATTACCGCAGCATTCATATTCAGCCCGAGGCGATGCGAAAAGCGGTCTTTGAGGTGACAGGGCAGGGCTATTTGCCCTGCTTTGGGCCTCAGGCCAACTTTAGAAGCGAGCTTTCCCCGCTGTTAAAGGCGCTGCACCGCCATCTGATGCAGGGAACCGACGATTTTAAAAAGGAGGAGCTGTTCTATTTTCTTTTGGAGCAGCTGCTGGCCGACTATACCGAACAGCAGACGCTTGCGGGGCAGTCGGCGCCAAAACCGGCGATGCAAACCGTCCGCGACTTTTTGGAGGCACATTATATGGAGCGCATTGCGCTAAACGATTTATGCCGCCTGACCGGACTGAGAAAATATACGCTGCTGCGCGCTTTTACCAAATGGCAGGGCATTTCGCCCTACAGCTATTTAGAAACAATACGCGTCGACAGGGCCAAAGGTTTGCTGGCGCAGGGCGTGCCGCCGCTGGAGGCCGCTTTGCAGACCGGCTTTAGCGACCAGAGCCATTTTTCTAATTTTTTTAAAAGGTTTATTGGGCTGACGCCCAGACAATACATGAATATCTTTGAGGATGCGTCAAACCGGGCGCAGGAATAGAGAGGGTTTTATGGACAAAAAGGATCAGTTAACCGGCCACCTGACAGCGCTTGTCACCGTTTTTATCTGGGGTACCACCTTTATATCGACCAAGGTGCTGCTCAGGGCTTTTTCGCCGCTGGAAATCTTATTCTTAAGATTTTTAACGGGCTTTCTGGCGCTGTGGGCCGTATGCCCCAAAAGGCTTATAATTACCGACAGAAAGCAGGAGCCGTACTTTGCGGCTGCGGGCCTTTGCGGCGTGACGCTCTATTTTCTGCTCGAAAATATTGCATTGACCTACACCTTTGCGTCCAACGTCGGGGTTATTGTGTCGATCAGCCCGTTTCTAATCGCGCTGCTGGCGCACTTTTTTCTTGATGGCGAGCGCTTACGGGCGCAGTTCTTTGTGGGCTTTGCCGTCACGCTGACCGGCATCTTTCTCATCAGCTTTAACGGCAGCGCCGTTTTGCAGCTGAATCCCACGGGGGATGTGCTCTCGGTGCTGGCTGCGGTGACCTGGGCCATCTATTCGGTGCTGACCAGAAAGATCAGCCATTTTGGCTACAATACGATTCAGACAACGCGCAGGGCCTTCTTTTACGGGCTGGTATTCATGCTGCCCGCGCTGCTCATACTCGACTTTAGCCCCGAGGGGGCGCAATTGCTGGTGCCGGTGAATTTTTTGAACCTGCTGTTTTTGGGCCTTGGCGCTTCGGCCATGTGCTTTGTAACATGGGGCACGGCGGTCAAGACGCTGGGCGCTGTCAAAACAGGCGTTTATATCTATGCGGTTCCGGTGATTACCGTTGTGACCTCCGCCTTAATTCTGCGTGAGAAGATTACCGGACTGGCGGCGCTTGGAACCGTGCTGACGCTGGCGGGGCTGATCATCTCAGAGAGTAAGCGCTTGCCCTTGCCAAAGAAGGCGTTGACGCATGAATAACCGATCGACCGATACGCGGCAGTTTTCATACGCGGCAAACGAGGGCGGGCAAAGCGTGCAGGCGCGGCTGCTGGCCGAGGGCTATTCCAAGCGGCTGATCGTCGCGCTCAAGCAGACCGGGGACGGACTGTGCGTCGCGGGCAAGCGGGTGCGCGCGACTTATATCTTAAAGCAGGGCGAGACGCTGACGGTGACGTTGCCGCAGCAGCCGGCGGTCAGACGCGCTGCAAGCGAAGCGGCCGTGCCGGTGCTGTACGAGGACGCCGACATCATCGTCTACGACAAGCCCGCGGGGCTGGCGTGCCACCGCTCCGGCGGTCACTTTGCCGACACGCTCGAAAACACCGCCGAGGGGGTGTTCCGCGCCATGCACCGGCTGGACCGCGATACCAGCGGCGCGCTGGTCGTTGCCAAGCATCAGCTTGCGGCGGCGCAGCTGTGGCGGCGCATAGAAAAGCGGTACATCGCGGTGGCCCAAGGCAGGCTTTTAGAGCCGCACGGCTTTATAACGCTGCCGCTGGCCCGCGAGGCGCCCTATGAGCCCCGTCAGGTGGTGCGCGCCGACGGAGACGGAAAATATGCCTGCACCGAGTACCGTGTGCTGGCCCAAAACGACTGCCTGACCGTTGCGGAATGCATTTTGCACACCGGACGTATGCATCAGATACGCGTGCACTTCTCGGCCATTGGTCATCCGCTTTTTGGGGACGCTTTCTACGGCGGGGAGACCGCCGATATTCAACGGCAGGCGCTGCACTGTGCAAAAGTACTGTTTACCCACCCGATAACCCGAAAAGAGATGTGCCTGTCCGCGCCCCTGCCCGACGATATGATTAAAATTATTCGAGAAAATGGATTTGATATATGCATCCGGTAAAATAGTGTTCAAAAACGTCGGGGTTGCCATTTTTAACATACAATTCACCCTTCACAAATACAAATAGAATGTAAATTAACCCATGGTGCTATATGAAAACAAACTCCATCAAAATGACACTCTCAAAGTGTAATCACTACAAAACACAAAGAGAGAATGAC
>JAEWMM010000135.1 GCA_023457175.1 Bacillota bacterium
GCTTGACGCTGTTCAAGGCAAACCCTTCAGCAGAATTATTGCAATCGGCGGCGGCACCGTCATCGACATAGCCAAACTGTTTGTGTTTGGCGGACACTATAACTGCGCCGAGATTTTCGCGAAAGGCGCTGAGCTGGAAAGAAAATGCAAGCTCCTTATTATACCGACAACCTGCGGTACCGGCAGTGAGGTTACCGGCATATCGATCGTCGAATTCAAAAAGCGGAATACCAAGCTTGGGCTTGCGGTTCCCGCCCTGTTTGCAGACGAGGCCGTTCTGATTCCGGCCATGCTTGCGACGCTGCCCTATCAGGTATTCGCCACCAGTTCCATTGACGCGTTGATCCACTCTGTCGAATCGTTTGTTTCCCCTAAAGCCAATGCCTTCACGCAGGCCATTGGACGCGCTTCCATCGAGAAAATACTGGAGGGATACCAAGCGCTTGCGGCGACTGGAGAAAGGGCGTTGCCCAAAGATATGACAGCGTTTCTGTTGGCCAGCACGATGGGAGGGATTGCATTCGGGAATGCGGGCTGCGCCGCGGTCCATGCGCTGTCCTACCCGCTGGGCGCCAATTACCACATCCCCCACGGCAAGGCAAATTACATGGTGTTTGAAGCGGTATTCCAAATGTATAAAGAGCTGGGGGTCGACCTGAGCCTGCTGGAAAATTTGCTCGCCACGGTGCTCGTATGCGACAAGGCGGATGTCTGGAGCGAATTATTCAGCCTGCTGGAAAAGATATTGCCCAACCAATCCCTTTCTGCGGTTGGGGCGGATTCTGCAAAATGCGTGGAAATGGCGCGTTCTGTCATTGAAAACCAGCAAAGACTCCTTGTGAATAATCCGATACCATTGAGCCAAGAGCAGATCAATCAGATATACCAAAGATGCCTGTAGCTTGATTCGGGTCTTCAAATTTTGAACAGTCTCATTGGACTGAACAAAATTTGAAGACCCTTTCTTTGCCCTAAAGCCTTTGTTTATAAGGTTTTAGGGCTTTGCCACAGTATGCTTTGCATTCACCGCCTCGCAGATTGAGCCCCTCGGCCAGCAGCGACTGGAGGCAAGCCGGATTCAAGCGCAGGAAGCAGTCCGAATTCTGGACAAACATATTACCTGCCTCCAGCAGCACGCCGGCTTTGTTGGCGAAGAAGAGGGTGAGATGTTCGTCGGGCGTAAAGTAGGCGCTGACATCCACCCAGGCCAGATAGGCGGCTTCAGAAATGCGAAATTTTGCTTTGGGTAAATGCTGTTCCAGATAATGTTGGGTGTAGGCAAAGTTGCGGCCCAGAGAGGCCCGCAGCTCTTCGAGCCAGACTTCGCCCTTAAGATTTCGCGGCAGGATATCCGGCTGCTCAAGCTTTACAATATGCTGTCGGTTACACGACCGGCTATACGCAAAAGCGGGCTCCTTTAGGATCCCGCTTTTGACGTGTGACGGTATAAGTTTTTAGAGTGATGGAAACACACAGGCCTAGAGAGGCCTTCAGCAGCTCTCTTGGGTTGGGCCCCTCCAGCCCGGCGGTCACACTGCTGTAAGCCTATCGTTTACGGGCATCGAATCGACCCCCGTTTTAGCTGCTTCACCCCATGTTCATTCGTGGTGATGATGTTCACCATGACCGCCGCAATCATGTCCATCACCATGATGGTGCTCGCCGTGGTGACTGCAGGCAACATCGGGGTTGTATTTCAGGGTGCCGGTCAGAAAGGCAGTTACGGCTTGATCCGCATTTCCGTTTACACCGCCATACAATTCAATACCGGCTTCGGCCAGCGCGCGTTTTGCGCCGTCGCCAATACCGCCGCAGATCAGTGTGTTTATGCCGCCTTTTTTCAAGATATCAGCCAATGCGCCGTGGCCGCTGCCATTTGTGTTCACGACGGAGGTTATCTGAACTTTTCCGTTCTCTATGTCATAGACCTTAAATCGTTCCGTGTGTCCAAAGTGCTCAAACACCCTTCCATCTTCATACGCTACTGCAATTCTCATTTTTTCCCCTCCAATTATTTAAGTAGGTTAACCCATTCGGATCGTCTTCAAACAGCTCAATGGTTCCTGCGGAAGAGGCCCGGTTCAGGGCGGAGACCAACTTTCTGCTTCGCGGCCGAAACAGATTGCTCCGCATTGTTCACTCAGTGTCGAGGTCGTTCTTTTCATCTTGAGAGTTTCTCCATCTGCGGCAGCCGTTGCCGCAGGATGCGTTATGGTGCTCACAAAACCGCACATCACCTCCGCCAATTTGTAACGGGCGCCCCTCAACGATACATTGCGCCAATGTTTTTCTGGCGCTTGCATAAATCGATTGCACCGTAGTGCGGGCAACTTCCATTTGTTCCGAGCATTGCTCCTGCGTCAGCCCTTCTAAATCAATCAGGCGGATAACCTCATATTCATCAAGGGTCATTGTGACGACGCGTCCATCTCCTCCGCACGGTTTGAAGCTTGTGCATTGTGGTTGAGCGCATATCCGCCGGTGTTTTCGGGGTCTTGGCATCCCTTCACCTCATTTCATTCAGTTCTATTATTGACATATGACAATAACTATTATACGCTGTTTGCGTCATATGTCAATAACTAGTAAGGAAAGCTTCTCAAAATTTCTGACAAACTTCCCTTAAAGGCTTAACCGAAAGCGTTCTATTGCCTGGGCGGCCTGGGGTCTTATGGTATAATAGCCGCAAGACGGCTATTATACCGGGGAAGATGCGCAACGGCTCGCCGCTTAACGCGGCTTGCTACCTTTTGATGCGCAAATTACACCATTCGCTTGCGCTCATGGTATAATAAAAAGTAAGAGCGATAAATTCCGTATGGACAAAGTATAACAGCTGCGTATTTGGAGGATACCGCATAGTACGCAAACGGTATTCTTAAATGTTTCCTCGGATGACAACCATCTTTAGCCCATCTTCACTATTGGA
>JAEWMM010000136.1 GCA_023457175.1 Bacillota bacterium
GTTATATGCCATTGTTGTCACTCCTTTTCAGTCGATGTTTTTATATTGGCGGAGAATCGGTTAACTGCTCAACAGATCCTCAAGAGTGCGTCCGGGGCGGGCTTCGTCCCGACGCCTTTTGCGACAAATTTTTCGTTTTCTATTCATATTATAATATTGTCTTTTAATTAATGCAATGACGAATTATTAAGATAAGCATACAATTACGGTGTGCTTGTTTTAATGGGTAAAAATAACTGAAAATTTAGTCATTAATAGATATTTTTTAAAACGAAAGAGATTTGATGCATAAAGCTTTGCCGGAAGCAGATAATAGGATCAAAAGCGAGGTGAAAAGAAAATGAGTAACAATCCTACAAAGGGCACCCAGAGCAGCAATCCGAGAGACACCCAAAACAACACCCAGAACAACACACCCAATACCCAGAGCACTAATAAGACCAACTATCAGACTTCCAACCAGAACAACAATAAGAACAGCTACCAGTCCTCCACACAGAACACCAAGGGCACCAACAAGACCGGCGATAACTGCAGATAAGCACTCATACGCATAAAAATGCCGCAAAGCGTTTTAGCTTGGCGGCGTTTTTATACTATAGGCTTTAATTCTGCCCGACAGGTTAATATGAAGCTTAGAGCAGCACAGCTTGTTTTATTTGAGCGCACGCTTATAAATTTGTTTGCCGTTCCTGTGGCGATATGTTAAAATAACCGTAAATGCTGCATTATTAAGGAGGATATTAAAATGGGCTTTAGCTTCGACCGCATTGATATG
Source organism: Bacillota bacterium (assembly GCA_023457175.1). Classification (GTDB taxonomy): domain Bacteria; phylum Bacillota; class Clostridia; order Oscillospirales; family Ruminococcaceae; genus Yanshouia. The sequence continues at coordinate 779 of JAEWMM010000136.1, forward strand.
GACGCTTTGACTAAGGAGCTGATTTCGATACGGCGGGATCTTCACCGCTACCCCGAATCCGGTTGGACTGAATACCGCACGACGGTCAAAATTATCGAACAACTGACCGCGCTCGGTCTGAACGTGACGTTTGGCAGACAAATACATACGCCGGAACACATGTACGGCATGCCCTCCGATGAATACCTAAAGCAGTGTGAAGCGCGCGCTATTGAAGAATCCGGCAGGGAAGACCTGATCGCCCAAATGCGCGGGGGCTTTACCGGCTGCATCACCGAGATTGAAGGCGCGTTGCCCGGCCCGACCGTCGGCTTTCGCGTCGATATCGACTGCAACGACGTGGCCGAGGCCGCCGATGAAGCGCACCGTCCCTTTAAAGAGGGCTTTACCTCTACCCACGCCAACCTGATGCACGCCTGCGGGCACGACGGGCATGCCGCCATCGGCATCGGCGCGCTGCGCCTGCTGCTGGCCTACCGCGACCAGATCAAGGGTAAAATTGTGTTCGTCTTCCAGCCAGCCGAAGAGGGGTTGCGCGGTGCAAACTCTATTGCGCAGTCGGGCGTACTCGACAAGGTTGATTATATGATCGGCGCGCACCTCGGTCTTAAAAAATGGGCGCTTGGCACCGTCGCGACCGGAACCCACGGCTTTTTGGCCAGTACAAAGTTTGACGTCACCTTTAACGGAAAGGCGGCGCATGCGGGCGCAAGCCCTGAGGAAGGCCACAACGCGCTGGCCGCCGCCGCTACCGCTACGCTGAATCTTTTGGCGATTCCGCGCCACAGCGGGGGCAGCAGCCGCATCAATATCGGCACCCTCAACGGCGGCACCGGCCGAAACGTCATTCCCGAAACGGCGGTCATGACGGTTGAAACCCGCGGCATCACCACCGATATCAACGAATATATGTTTGCAAAGGCAGATCGCGTCTGCCGCGCGGCCGCTGATATGTACGAGTGCGGGTTTGAAAGTCGCTTTATGGGTGCGGCAGGCAGCGCCGTCTGTGATAAAGAGCTCGTAGACCGCGTGTCCGACTCGATCAGCGTGCTGCCCGGCGTCAAGGAGATTCATAAGGACGTCGACTTTGGCGGCGGCGAGGATTATACCTACATGATGAGCAAGGTGCAGTCGCACGGCGGCCAGGCGACCGAGATGATTATCGGCACGCCGCTCAAGGCGCCGCACCACAACGGCCGGTTTGATTTTGATGAGGCGGTACTGCCGCTGGCCGTGCAGATTTTCACCAAAATTGCGCTGGATATCTGTCAATAACGGCAGAACAGATTGTGTTTATGAAAAAAGAGGCCGCAAGATGCCATTGGGCATTTTGCGGCCTCTTGCGGCAATGGCAAAAGGTCCGGGATTTACCGGTGTAATCTGCGCACCGGTATCCAAATCTCGCTTTTATAATCCGGCTTACCGGTATCGGGTGATTCGTTCCACAAAAGCTCCGGGCCTTCGGTCGATTCAAAGCCCGATGCGGGGAACCATTCGGCGTATATTTTGGCCCATGCTTCCTGCAGCGCATGCGGAAAAGGGCCGACCGCCTTAAAAACCGCCCAAGCAGATGCCGCAACGGGCAAAACGTCATAGCTGCCGCCGTCATAGAACTGCGTCGTTGCAACGCCGATATACTGGTCGAGCGCAGCGCCTTCTTCGATACGGCTCTCAAAGTCTGCCGAGACGCTGAGTATGCCTTTGGGTTCAATATCACACAAGCTTTTCAGCTCGGCAATAATTTCAGGCGTCAGCTTTTGAACCACCTCGTCCATCTGCGGGTTAACGCCCTTAAACTGCATGGTAATTCTCTTTTTAAGGCCCACAATATAAAAAGCCTCTTTGTCAACAATGCGATAATCCATTTCTATGCCTCCTTTGACGGTTAGTTGAAAGGTCATGGGAGAGAGGGTCTTGAGCGCAGTCTGCGCCTTTTTGGCTTGCGACGGGGTAATGCCGTGCATTGCATAAAAAGCCTTGCCGAACGCCTCGGGCGATTCATATCCCAGCCGCAACGCGAGGTCGATAATTTTAAGCTGCTCCGACTGTAGCAGCTCTCCCGCCAGCGACAGCCTTCTGCGGCGGATGTATTCGCCCAGCGGCATGCCGGCGAGAAAAGAAAACATTCTTCGAAAGTGGTATTCCGAGCATCCGGCTATCTGAGAAATTCGGCGCGGTTCAATTGTCCTGAGCAAATTATTTTCAATATAAGCCATAGCCTCGTTAAATTGCGCAAGTATATTCATAATCTGTTCCCTCCCTGACAAACTTATCATACCTTAAATAGCGCACCGATGCCCGATATTTTTGTTGCAGATTTTCGCAGATTTATATGACGCGTCGTTTTCTCAGCCGCTTATCTGCGCGGCAAGCGGCGTGGACGCTAATCGACAAGATTGGCGCTTTGATAACATAATGCTATTATTTATCGTCCACTTGTGCTATACTATAAAATATTAAATTGCTGTTAAGCAGCTTGCCTTGCGGTGTGGGATGTTTCAGCTACCGCAAGAGAAACACAGAAAAAGGAAAAACCGACTCAATGACATTTAAAGAACTAAATCTTGTTCCGCCCATTCTTGCCGCGCTGCAAACGCAGGGCTATGAGCAGCCTACCCCGATACAGCAGCAGGCAATCACGCCTGCGTTGATGGGCAAAGACCTGCTCGGCTGTGCGCAGACCGGAACAGGCAAAACGGCAGCCTTTGCGCTGCCCATTCTGCAACGGCTCAATCAGGCCGATACGCCTAAACACAAGCGCAGAGCGCGCGCGCTGATACTCACACCGACCCGCGAGCTGGCGCTGCAGATACACGAAAGCTTTGTCGCCTACGGCAAAGGGCTGCCGCTTAAAAGCACCGTCATTTTCGGCGGTGTTTCGCAGGTTCCGCAGACCGAGCAGCTGGCACGCGGCACCGATATTCTCGTCGCCACGCCGGGTCGTCTGCTGGATTTGATCAATCAGGGCTTTATCGATCTTTCGGGGCTTGAGACCTTTGTATTGGATGAAGCCGATCGCATGCTGGATATGGGCTTTATCAACGACGTTAAAAAGGTCGTGGCCCGCCTGCCGCAAAAACGGCAGACCATGCTGTTCTCTGCCACTATGCCCGCCGAGATAGAGCAGCTGGCCAACAGCATGCTGACCGATCCGGTCAGCATAGCGGTCGCGCCGCCCGCTACAACGGTCGAGCTGATTGAGCAGTCGGTTTACATGACCGACAAGGTCAATAAGCGCGACCTGCTCATCTGGATTTTAAAAAACCACTCGATTTATTCGGCGCTGGTGTTCACCCGCACCAAGCACGGTGCGGATCGCGTGTCAAAGGCGCTCAACGGCGCAAAAATTTCGGCCATGTCCATTCACGGCGACAAGTCGCAGGGCGCGCGCCAACTGGCGCTGAGCAATTTTAAAAGCGGTCGGGTGCAGGTGCTGGTCGCCACCGATATCGCCGCGCGCGGTATCGATATTGACCAGCTGTCGCATGTGATCAATTTTGATTTGCCCAACGAGCCCGATACCTATGTTCACCGCATCGGCAGAACAGGGCGCGCGGGCGCGGACGGCGTCGCTTTGTCGTTCTGCGACTTTGACGAGCTCGAATATCTCAAGGATATCGAGAAGCTCATCCGCAAGAAGATTCGGGTGGAGCAGGAGAACCCCTACCCGATGCAGGTGTTTGAGCC
>JAEWMM010000137.1 GCA_023457175.1 Bacillota bacterium
GCTTTATGGACAGCAAAACCGCCTTTATTCCTTTCACGCCTAATTTGCTGCTGCGCAGGGTTCCGAGAATGTTTAACCCCCACAATCTGGTCATTGAAATTGATGACAGCGCGGCCATTCACCCCGATGCACTGCGCGAGATTATCAACCTTAAGCGCACCGGATATCGTATTGCCATGCGGGGCTTTGAGTTCTCTCCCCGTTTTTTCTCACTGCTGGGTGAGTCGGATTATTTAAAGATTGATATGAACACGCTGGATGAGACCACGTCGAGCGCCATTGACATTGCAAAAAGCTTTAAAAAGAAGGTTATTGCTTACAATGTGGACACTCCCGAGAAATATCAGCAGGCCAAAGCATTGGGTTGCGGCTATTTTCAGGGTACAGCCATCGCGCAGGCCTTCAGCTCCAAGATGAATCGGCTTGACCATTTGCAGAGCAACTTTTTTCAATTGATGATTGCCGTCACGCGCGACGAGCCGGATGTCGACGAAATTTCCACCATTATTTCGCGCGACGTAACGCTGGCTTTTTCGTTAATCCGTTTGGTCAACTCGGCCTATTTTGCGCTGCGCAACCGGGTGCGCTCGGTCAAGCAGGCGCTGGTGGTTTTGGGGCTGGGGCAGCTTAAACAGTGGGTTTATCTGCTTAGCTTTAAGCAAAGCGACGGCGACCTTTCCGCCGAAATTATCAAAACCTCCTTTTTGCGTGGCAGCCTGTGCTCAGAGCTTTCTCAGTATGCCACCCGGCTTGATCTGGCAAAGTCCGACGCTTATCTGCTGGGCATGTTCTCGACGCTGGATCTTCTTTTGCAGATTCCGCTTAAGGAGGCGCTTAAGGAACTGCCGGTCATTGACGAAATCCGCGAGGCGCTGGCCGACCAGACCGGCGCTGCCGGCACACTGTACCGACTGGTGCTCGCTTATGAAGCCGCCGACTGGGCCGTCGTATCAAAATGCGCCGAGGATCTGGGTCTGGACAGCAATATTGTGGCGCAAAAGTATTTAGAGTGCGTCGAATCGGTCAATTACATCTGGAATAATCTGCAGCGCCCCTTTGCCGAGCAATAATTCTTTTTTGAAAATTTGCTGTTATTGTAAAAGGAGCCCTTCGACAACGAAGGGCTCCTTGTTTTAAGGACAAAAGCATACGGCAAGGCACAAATATAATCCGGCTCAGCCGGTTGACTATTAACGGTTTGTTTCGTGCGGGGGGCGCGCTTTAACGGTCAATATCGCCTGTACCAGCGCGGTGGCAACCTGCGCAGCACGCTCCCGCTCGTGCAGGTCGCGAATATCGGGGTCATCCTCGATGACATACAGCGGCGGAAGCTTATTGAGCGCAATGGCCAGCACGTCCTTGCGGCATCTTTCGCAAGCGCAGCATTTAAATTTTTTGAGTGCCGCATCCAATCGCTTCTCAACAAATGCCTCCATCAGATTGACCAGCAACGGCTCGGTAGCGGGCGCCGGCGTTTGCGCAATGGCCTGACGAACCTCCTCCTGCGCCGGGGGTGGCGACACAAAGTCCTGTGCTTCAGGCTGCACCGGCATCGTTGCTTCAGTCTTCGGCTCCGGCTGCTTTTGGAGATACGCTTCCGCCGCCGCCAATGGGGAAGAAAAAACAACCTCTACAGGCTTCTGTATGCTGACCTCCAGCGTTGCGGTGGTTATATCGGCAGGGAACAATTCCTCCATGCTTTTATTTGAAACCGTTTTATCAGGGCTGCTTTCAGCAGCCATCGCCGTCGGCAGAATTTTTTTATACATCAGCTCTCGGTCGATATCTTTCTTGGAACGGCCCAACTCTACATTCCCCTCTCGATAAGTTCTTGCGCAAAATTCATATAGTCCTTAGAGGCGGGGCTGGTGCGGGCATATTTAAAAATGCTCTCCTGCGCCGACTGCGCCTCCGACACCATGACGCTTGAACGAATCTTTGTTTTAAACAGTGGAATATTCAGCGATTTTGAAACCATCTCAGCCGTGCCCATAATCTCTTTGGCGAGAACGGTGCGCGAATTAAAGCGGTTAAGCAAAATACCGGCAAATTCCAGATTACTGTTGCAATAGCTCTTGATGTGCTGAACCGATTCGTGCAGCTGGGCCAGTCCCTGCAGGCTGAAAATATCGGACAGCACCGGAACAATGATATAGTCTGACGCCGTAAAGGCATTGATGGTTAAAATGCCAAGGTTCGGCGGCGTATCAATAAAAATGTAATCATAATAGGGCTTTAAAGGGTCCAGAACATCCCGCAGCAGGTATTCGCGCCCCCTGTCGGTAAAATCCAGCTCGGTGCCGGAAAGCAGTATGTTCGAAGCGATTAAATCGCAGGACTCAACATGTTGAACCGCATGCTGCGGTTTAACCGCGCCTTTGAGCGCGTCATAAATAGAGGCGGACAGCTCGCTGTCCCCCTTGACGCTAAAGGTCAGATTTCCTTGCGGATCTAAGTCAACCGCCAGCACGCGAAAACCTTTTTTGGTAAACGCGGCGGAAACTGCGCCCGTTGTTGTGGTTTTACCCACACCACCCTTTTGATTAGAAACAGACACAACTCTACACATACCGCAGATTCTCCTTAATATGACCAGAAAAGCCCGACATAAAACGCCGGATAAACCCTTTCTGTTACTGTCTTTTCATATTATAACAATTGCCTTCGTTTATTACAAGGGCTGTACCGAACCGCGTTTTTATATTTTTAAATGAAGGGGTTAATTTTTAAAAACAAATGCCGATTAAAGCTTATAGGTGAATAAAAGGACTTTAACATAAACCTATTGCATTGCCCGGGAGGATTTAATATGAGAATCGATCGAAATCAGGCGCTTAAATATTATGAAAACACTAAAAATATGTCCTCTGTCAAGGCGGACAATCCCATTGCGTCTGCAAACAGTTCCAACACCGACCGCATCTCAATAAGCTCGGAAGCGGCGCGCCAGATGGAGTTGGGCGGCGCTGTGCAGCAT
>JAEWMM010000138.1 GCA_023457175.1 Bacillota bacterium
CACCGGCACGGCATTCCGTTCATTGTAGACAACACCTTTGCCACGCCTTATCTGCTGCGCCCGATTGAATACGGCGTGGATGTCGTGGTGCATTCGGCGACCAAATTCATCGGCGGGCACGGCACCGTCATGGGCGGCGTCATCATCGATTCGGGTAAATTTGACTGGGCGCAGAACGACAAGTTCCCCGGCCTGTCCCAGCCCAACCCCTCGTACCACGGCGTGGTGTTTACCGAGGCGTGCGGCAATCTGGCCTATATCCTCAAGCTGCGTACCACCCTCATGCGCGATCAGGGCGCGGCCATCTCGCCGTTCAATTCCTTTCTGCTGCTGCAGGGGCTCGAAACGCTGTCGCTGCGGGTGCAACGCCATGTTGAAAACGCGTTGAAAGTGGTGGAATTCCTCAAAAACCATCCGCAGGTCGAGCGGGTCAACCATCCCGCGTTGGCAACCGGCAGGGCCAGAGCGCTTTATGACGAATACTTTCCCAACGGCGCGGCGTCAATCTTCACATTTGAGATTAAGGGCGGGGCCGAGACAGCCCGCAGGTTCACCGAAAGCCTTGAGCTGTTCAGCCTGCTGGCCAATGTGGCGGATGTCAAGTCGCTGGTCATCCATCCCGCTTCGACAACCCATTCTCAGATGGATGAGCAGGAGCTGCGCAACGCGGGCATTCAGCCCAATACGATCCGGCTCTCGATCGGCACCGAGCATATTGACGATATAATCGCCGATCTGGCGGAAGGCTTTGAAGCGGTAAAATAGATCGGAACGGATAAAGCTCCTGCGGCGATGCCGCAGGAGCTTTTTATGACTTATTCCAAACGGGATTCCAAAAGCGCTTTGATTGTTCTCTCGTAGGTGCGGCTGAGGTGCTCGCGCATCATCTCTTTGGCCAACGCGGCGTCCCCGGCTGCGATAGCCCTATAGATGGCCTCGTGCTCGTCGGCGACAGCACAGCACTTGTCGGGGCTGGAAAATGCGTCGAGCGTTTCGAACCGCAGGAACTGATCGCGCAGTGCCTCAACGGCTTCGAGCAGCTTTTGGTTGCCCGCCGCTTCAAAAATATAGCGGTGGAAGCGCCGATCCAGCTTATACAGCGCCGCCGCGTCTGGCTGGGGTTGGATGGCGACGCGCATTTCCTGAAGGTTTTTTTGCATGCATGTCAGCGCCTCGGCTCCGATGCGCAGCGTGGCAAGCTCGGCGCCGGACTGTTCAATAATTCCACGCATCTCGACAATATCGGCCGCCTCCTTGCGGGTGAGCGAGTGCACTTTAATGCCGCGCCCGCGCAAAAAGGTGATATACCCCTCCTTTTGAAGCTCCAGCAGCGCCTCGCGCACCGGTGTCCGACTAATTTTTAAGGCAGCGCACAGTCCATCCTGTGCATAGACCTCGCCCATCTTAAGGCGGCGGTATAAAATCGCCTCTTTGAGAAGATCATAAGCCTGTTCTTTATAGGTCGGGGTTGAAATACTGTCATTCTCGCCTAAAAAGGCGGCGTCGGGAAATTGAGCCATAGGGTCCTCCCAAAGCGGTCGTATTTATAATGAGATCGGAAATATGGAACGCCCTGACGATTTCCGGTTAGCGGGCAGGCGGCGCATGGCTGCTCATCGTCCTTGGCTGACGCACACGATCTCCGCCAACCCTGCGCCCGTCTTCAGGCGGTTTGCTATAAGGCGGGATTCATGTACGCCTTCGGGCGCTTTTGCCAGAAGGAACTATATGCTATATATAACATATAAAATATAATTGTCAAGCGGGAGCCGTTTTTAGTATCAGGCTGTGCAAAAACAGCGCATGCCGGCCCCCAATTATTTGTGCGCAGCTTAAAATTCCGCATAAAGACGCGGAAATATTGTTAAACGAGCCTTGAATTCAAAAAAGATTTTCTGAATTCAAGGCTCGATTTTTGAAATTCAAGTAGCGTAAATTCAGTTAAATGCAACAAAATTAATTAAAGGCCTGTCGTCATATAGGAGAAATTACTCGGAAAATTATACAAAAATAAAACCTAACTTCTATCAGCCATCGGTTTTAGCGATATTAGCCATATGGTTTTTATACTTTCCTATTTCTCAAAATTTTGTATCATTTTAAATAGTGAAATTACTTCGATCAATGGAGCATTGCGGTGGGCTGTGGAAGGAGGCCGTTAGATGGATAAAATATCGCTCAAGGGCGTCATCGACATGCACACCCACACCAGCCCCGACCTGCGCGCCCGCGCCTATGACGATTTTGAACTGACCGACGCGGCTGTGCGTGCGGGCGCCAGAGCCATCGTCATCAAAAGCCATCAGGGCAGCACGGTGGAGCGCGCCTGGCTCTGCAACCGGTACAACCGGCAGGTGCACGGCGTCAACAGTTTTACGATGTTTGGCGGTGTTACGCTCAATAGGGCAATCGGCGGCATCAATCCCGACGCGGTCGAAAGCGGGCTGCGGCTGGGCGGTAAGGTTATCTGGCTGCCCACCCAGTCAGCCCGAAACCACCTGCTCAAGCTGAAAAAAGACCCGGAGGCGGGTGTGGATATTGTCCGGGACGGCAAGGTGGTAACAAAATTGAACGACATCTTTGGCCTGATCAGGGACTTTAACGCGGTGCTCGGCACGGCGCACGCCTCGCCTGAGGAATGCTTCATCGTCGTCGAGGCCGCCCGAAGAGCCGGAGTCAAAAACATCGTCGTTACCCACCCCGAATGGTGGATCGTCGGAATGCGCGTTGAGGATCAGCTGCGCATCGTCAGGGATTACGATGTCGTTTTAGAGCGTTGCTACGCGCAGAACATGGGCGACGGCACGTATCAGAAAAACCTTGCCGCAAACCTTGAGATCATTCGGGCCGCGGGCTATCGAAACGTCATGGTGAGCACCGACGGCGGGCAGGTAGAGAACCCGCACTGGGCGTGCGCATTGGCTGAATATATGCAATATCTGGCCGACAACGGCATTCCCGCGGCGCAGATACGCCATATGACGCAGAGCATCCCGGCTGCGCTGTTGGGGCTTTAGGATTTTGAATCGTTTAAAACACGCCAACCAAGATAGAGGGGGAACTTAATGAGCATACTAATTATTGCAGCCATTGCGCTGGCCGTCCTCTTGGGCTACAAAACCAAGATCAACATTGGCTTGCTGTTCATCGCCTTTGCGTACATAATCGGATGTTTTATGCTGGGGATGACCGCAAAG
>JAEWMM010000139.1 GCA_023457175.1 Bacillota bacterium
GTCCCAGACCGCCCGCAAGGCCACCCGCAAACAGCGAGATGATCATTGCCAGCAGGATGTTCATCTTCATAAGGCAGAGTGCGCATAGAATGGTCACCGCTACAATTACAGGGTTTAACAACATATAGTATTCCTCCAATCCTTATATATCGAATTTAGTCGCTTCTTTAAGCCGCCGGGATGAACCGCCCGCACACCGTTTCATCCCGGCGGCTTTATGAACGATCAACTAAAATTCAATCGGTAAAGCGTGGCTCTCTACATTAGAGACTAAGCTGCCGTCGATAATAACGCTTTCGCATTTATTAATATCCTCATACAGGGGGCGATCCTCTTCAAGATGAGCCACCAGCGCACGGATGGTCTCGTATGCCGGCTTGGTGCCGATACCCAATCCCTTATCTCCGCGCAGGTCGATGGCCTGGCAGGCGCACATCAGCTCCATTGCAAGCACGCGCCGCGCATTTTCAAGAATTTCCCGTGCTTTGCGGGCCGCGATGGTGCCCATGCTGACATGATCCTCCTGATTTGCGGAGGAGGGGATGCTGTCCACGCTGGCCGGATGCGCCAGCACCTTGTTTTCGGAGACCAGAGAGGCCGCGGAGTACAGGACGATCATAAAGCCGGAGTTGACGCCTCCGTCCCGGGTCAGAAAGGCCGGAAGTCCGCTCAGGGCGGGGTTTACAAGCCGCTCAAGACGGCGCTCCGAGATATCGGCAAGCTCTGCGATGGCAATACCCAAAAAGTCAAAGGGAAGCGCCATCGGCTGGCCATGGAAGTTTCCGCCCGAGATGCATTCCATCGTTTCTTTAAGAATAATGGGGTTGTCGGTAACTGAGTTAATTTCAATCTCAATTTTCTTTTTTACAAAGTTAATGGCGTCCTTGCTTGCGCCGTGAACCTGCGGCACGCAACGCAGAGAATAGGCGTCCTGCACACGCACCTCGCCCTGCCGGGTCGTATTCTTGCTGCCTTCTAAAAGCCGCTTTACGATGCGGGCGGTATCCATCTGCCCCTGATGCGGGCGTATAACGTGAATGCGCGAATCCAATGCGTCAATTACACCGTTATGCGCTTCAAAGCTCAGTGCGGCGGCAATGTCCGCAACCTTTAGAAGCGAGATGGCGTCATAGACGGTCAGCGCGCCGGTGGCCGTCATAACCTGTGTGCCGTTGATAAGCGCCAGGCCTTCTTTCGCGCTCAGCTCAATTGTCGGAATGCCCGCGCGTGCCATCGCCTCTGCGCCGTCGAGAATTTCGCCCTTGTATTCAGCTTTGCCAAGGCCGAGCATTGGCAGTACCATGTGCGACAGCGGCGCCAAATCGCCCGAAGCGCCCAGCGAACCCTTTTGCGGTACCACAGGGGTGACGCCTTTGTTGAGCATATCGATCATTGTTTGCACAACTTCCATGCGTGCGCCGGAGAAGCCCTTTGCTAAATTATTGATGCGCAAAAGGATGATGCCGCGCGCCGCATCTCTGGGAAAAGCCTCGCCCGCGCCCACGGCATGGGTGACAATCAGATTTTTCTGTAACAGCTTGCATTCATCGCTGCTGATAACAACGTCGCTGAATTTTCCGAATCCGGTTGTAATGCCGTAAACGACACGTTCTTCGTCAACGATCTGATTCACAACCTCGCGCGATTCGATGATACTCTGTTTGGCTGCATCGGAAAGTGTAACCTGCGCATCCTTGCGGCAGACAAGTACGACCTCTTCCAGGGTTAAATCCTGACCGGTCAAAACAATGGTTTTCATTTTCGTACAATCTCCTTTTATCAGAGGGAGACGTCGTGCTGTTCCTGCACAGCGCTCCGGTTTGTGATTAGAGTATACGAATATGCTGTCAAAGAAACGTCTAAGTATAATTGCCAATGTTTCGCTGCAAAGCCGGTTTCAGATGCTTGTATACGAAGCGTACTGTCTGCCCAGAGTAAAAAAATCGCATAAAATACAGGCGCCATTCTACGTATCCATCTAATTATGAACGAATGATTTAGCAAAAATGACAACATATCATCGATGCCGGGCGGGAGCGCTAACATACAATCTATGGAAATAATCCGGAATTTATGACAAAATGGCGATAAAAACGCCATTTTGCCAACGGCAGGTGATTGTAGATAATAGACAAAAGACGGAATAAAGATGAAACTTTATTCCGGTAATATGCTAGCGAAATGGCGAAGCGGCTGTGGCGCTGGCTTTTTGATATTTATGCGCCTTGATGCAGCGTATAGAGTCGTGCTATAATCGCTCAGGTATATTTTACTAAAGTGTGTTGTAAAAATAAATAAAAATTTAGCGGAAAATTTGTCCTCGACAAAAATACGCTTTTAAATACAAAATAGCCGGGCCATTCTTGTTAGTTTAAACAAAATGCCTGCGATTAGTCGTTCTTGCCGTGACCGGACGCCTGATAGAAGCAAAGAGGGCGACCGGAAATCCGGTCGCCCTCTGGCTGGGTAAAATATCAGTTTTCGAGCGGGGAGGTTGCGAGCACCGCAGCTTCTGCGTTGATGATATCGGTTTCAATCTGCCGGATTTTTTCCTTCATTTGGGCGACATAAGACGCGTCCTTGATCGAGCCCAAATTAATTTTGACATTGAGCAGGGCACTCAATACGGCGGTGCGCGTCATCATGGCCGAAACCAAACCGTCGGTTACGGCGTTGGAGTTGCCCTTTTTAACCAGAACGGCAGCCATGGGCATAATCTTTGCCGCTGTCTCGGCGACGCTAAGCGGCACCTCGGCGGCTTTTTTAAGCGCCTCCTGCATGGCCTGACGGCGGATATCCTTTTCTTCGTCGGTGTTTTTAGGCAGGGCCAGCGCGTCCATATAGGCGTTAAAGGAGGTGCTGTCGCGGGTAATGTCATCGAGCAGCGCAGCGCGCAGCGCCGCAGCCTGCGGAATCAGCGCATTCATTTCATCGGCGGCGTCTTCGTAGCCCTTTTTGCCGATGGTCAGCTGCGCTACCATTTCGGCAAGCGATGCCGCCAGCGCGCCGGCCAGCGCGGCAACACTGCCGCCGCCGGGTGCAGGCTCGTTAGAAGCGGTCGTCGCGCAGAAGACCTCAAGCGTCATTGTTTTCATTTCCATGAATTATCCCTCCGGTTTAAACGTTTAGAGTCGGGTCTCGAGAACCTGATCCATATTAAAGTTTTCAATTTGCAGATAGTATTCTGCGCAATCAATCAGCGCAGCCATCGGCGTCAGGCCGATGACCTCGCTGCCGACAACGTTGACGCCGTAGCGGCGGGCTTCCATCTTAACCGTTTCAAATACACGGTAAATGGCGCTCTTGGTGTAGTCGGTCAGATTCATCGAAACCTGCGCGATATTGCGTTCCTCAAGCATAACGCCCATCGCCTTGACAAAACGGAAGCCGCCGTTGAGATAACGAACCTTGTGTGCGATCTGAGTGGCGATGTCCACATTGGGCGTGTCAAGATTAATATTGAAAGCGATAAGCGGCATCCGCGCGCCGATGGCGGTCACGCCGGCAGTCGGATGGATTGTCTCAGGGCCGAAATCGGGCTTCCACTTGGCGTCCTGCATCTTTTCGGCCATGCCTTCGAACTGGCCCTTGCGGATGTCGGACAGGTTAGCGCGGTGAGGTGCAGTGGCGGATTTCTCATATAAAAAGCTGGGAACGCCGAATTTTTCTCCGACCGCCGCAGCGACTTCACGGGCGATCTGATCGGCTTCTTCAACGGTGCAGTTGCGGATTGGAATAAACGGTACAACATCGGTTGCGCCCATGCGGGGATGCTGGCCTTCGTG
>JAEWMM010000140.1 GCA_023457175.1 Bacillota bacterium
CTACGATGTGATGGAGGCCTCGGCCCGGCGGGCGCTCGAGACCCCCATGCCGACGGTGCTGGGGCTTATTTCGGGCATCAGCGCGCCGCAGAACCGCTACGCCGGACAAAACGGCGGACTGTGCGGCGCATTGGTGAACAAGGCGATGGCCTATGCGCTCTCCTGCAGCGAGGTCAACGCCGCCATGGGCAAGATCTGCGCGGCCCCGACCGCAGGGGCCTGCGGCATTGTGCCGGCTGTGCTGCTCACACTCAAGGAGGCGCTCTCGCTCTCGCAGCATCAGACGTTGTGCGGGCTGCTCACCGCTGCGGGGGTGGGCGCTATCATCATGAAGAATGCCACCGTCGCGGGTGCGGAGGGCGGCTGTCAGGCTGAGTGCGGCGTTGCCGCGGCAATGGCCGGGGCGGCGGCGGTCGAGCTGGCGGGCGGCAGTCCCCGGCAGGCGCTTGACGCGGTCTGCTTTACGCTGATGAATTCGATGGGACTGGTGTGCGACCCGGTCGCAGGGCTGGTACAGGTGCCCTGCGCACAGCGCAACGCTTCCCAGACCGTCAACGCCCTGCTTTCGGCCGATCTGGTGCTGGCAGGCATGACCAGCATCATCCCGCCCGACGAGGTGGTTGAGGCGATGTACCGCGTCGGCCGTCAGCTGCCGATGGAGCTGCGTGAAACGGCTATGGGCGGCATTGCAGCAACCGATGCGGCTAAAAAATTTGCCCGGCAGCTTTCAGAGCAGGCAGGATGACCGCCGGGAATAAGAATATTACAGAGCAGGGGTGCTGTTATGCTTAGCAAAGCATTAAATCAGGCTTTCAGCGTCAGCGTCGGTCTGACCATCGGCGGGGTGCTGCTGCCGAGGCTGCTGGGCGAATGGGGCTACAACATCAGCTATCCGCCGCTGGCGCTGCATCTGCCGATGTATTTTGCCGCCAGCTATATCGTCTGCTTTATAACGGCCTGGCCGATATTATTTTTAAAATCAGCCTACCGGCGGTCGCTAAAGCAAGATGCCGGGAAGAGCCGTATGGATTAAGGCGAAACCACAGCGCAGCGTAAAAAGAGGGCCGGTATTAACTTTAAAAGCATCCTTGTATTTAATGGATGTTTTTGTGATTCAAGGCGGACAGCCAAGGCAGACTGTCCCTTAATTTGGTAGAACAACGCAGCAGCATGAAAACAGACCGCAAAGATTGGATGGTTTTGAGGTTAATCGCTACATAATAACTGCGGACTCAATAATGCAATAAAAACGGCGCCGCCGGATTTATGCGTTGTTGAGTCCGCGTTTTAGTGTGCTGCGCGCCTGTAGCGCCAATATAGTCAAGCCCTGAATTATCAGTCAAGCGCCGGCGGGCGTTTGACACTGTTAAGGGCGCCGTTATTTTTACAACGGCGCCCTTAACAGCTATGGATTGAGGAAGGGTGAGAGATTTGGTGAAGTAAATTCAAGTCGGCGGACAGCATTTTGAACAGGGGCCGTAGCGCTGTCTGGCGGTCTCCAGCTCGATGGCGATGCAACTCTTAGCCAGATGCGAGCAGCCGCTGAGATGGTATTTGCCGCCGGTTTTGGTCACATAGACCGTCACGCGCTGCGCTTCGGTAGGTGGTGCGGCGGGTGAAAATATCTCAGGCGCAGACATCTCAACGGGTACGGACGCCTCAGCAGACGCAGGTATCCCGGCCGGTATGGACGCCTCGGCAGAAAGGGCCGTGTGCGCCGGAGCGTCCTGCTGCCTTTCGCCGCAGCCGGACAGCGGCAAAAAGATTAGCACAGCGGTCAATAAGCCCCAAAGCAGGCGTTTTTTGAGCCGGATTTTCATAAAAACAGCACCCCCCGATATAGCCTATACTGACATTACTATACCGCGGGGTGCTTTAAACTTATGGGGAATTTTGTCGAACCGCCATAAAAGCGGACAGGCCGTCAGCGGCTAATTAAGCGCCTGCCTAAGCGTTTCAAGGTTTTGCTGCATCAGGCTTAAATAGCCGGTTGACTGCATCTCCTCTTTTGTAACGTTGTGGCAGGAATGCAGCAGCAGCGTTTTGGCGCCGGTGGCCTCTGCAATCGAGTCGGCAATTTTATGGTTTGAGAATTCGATATACAGCACGGCGGGAATCTTTTCGGCCTTGACCTTATCGGTGAGAAAGGCGACGGTCGCCGCGCTGGCCTCGGTTTCGCTGCTGCAGCCTGAAAAAGCCGCGTAATAGCGCAGGCCGAATGCATCCGCTAAATAGCGGAAGGGGAAGCGGTCACCCACAATAATGGTGTCGCGCGCGGCGGTTTTGACCACCCCGGCAAAATCGCTTTCAAGTGCGGCGAGCTTTTGGATATAGGCGTCGGCGTTCTGCGCATAGGCTGCGGCGTTGGCACTGTCGAGTCCCGAAATCGTCTCAGTCATGCTGCGTACGATCTTGACGGCGTTTGCGGGGGAGGTCCAGACATGCTCGTCGTATTCGGCCTCGTCATGGTCGTGGTCTTCGTCATGGTCTTCGTCATGGTCTTCGTCATGGTCTTCGTCTTCATCCTCGTGCTCGTGATCCCCATTCTCGTCGTCGTGGTCGTGGTCGCTTTCCATACCCTCCACC
>JAEWMM010000141.1 GCA_023457175.1 Bacillota bacterium
CGCATGGTGCCGCCCATGACAACGCCGTGCTGGTCGGGCATCAGGTCGATGACCGGATATTTGCCGTCGGGCGCAAATTCGGTGGAGTTGGCCCCCTGCATCCCCAGCACGCTGCGTGCAAATTCAATGACCGCAATCTGCATGCCGAGGCAGATGCCAAAGTAGGGCACATTGTGGGTTCTGGCGTATCGGGCCGCCGCAATCTTGCCCTCTATGCCCCGGTCGCCAAAGCCGCCGGGCACTAAAATGCCGTCGCAGCCGCCCAGCAGCCCGGGCGCGGTGTCGTCGGTGACATCCTCGGCCTCGACCCATGTCAGATGGACGCGGGCCGCGTTCTCAAAGCCGGCATGCTGCAGCGCCTCGGCCACTGACAGATAAGCGTCGTGCAGCCGCACATATTTGCCGACAATGCCGATGGTTACGTCCTTGCCGCGGTTTTCAATGCGCGAGAGCATTTGGTTCCACTCGGTCATATCCGGCTCGTCGCAGGTCAGCTGCAGCTCGCGGCAGACGATTCTGGCAAGGCCGTTTCTCTCCAGCATCATCGGGGCCTGATACAGCACCGGCAGCGTAATATTCTCGATCACGCAGTCCTCTTTGACGTTGCAGAACAGCGCGATTTTATGCAGCACCGAGGGCTCTATCGGCTCGTCGCAGCGGCAGACGATCACAGTGGGCGAAATGCCCATTGCCTGTAGCTCCTTGACCGAGTGCTGGGTCGGCTTGCTCTTGTGCTCGCCCGAACTCTTGATATAGGGCACCAGCGTCACATGGATAAA
Source organism: Bacillota bacterium (assembly GCA_023457175.1). Classification (GTDB taxonomy): domain Bacteria; phylum Bacillota; class Clostridia; order Oscillospirales; family Ruminococcaceae; genus Yanshouia. Next base: position 780 of record JAEWMM010000141.1, read on the forward strand.
CATGCAGTTGTGCGCCCCCACCTCAAGCGAGACCTGACGGATCGCCTCTAAAAACGGCTGGCTTTCAATATCGCCGACTGTGCCGCCGATCTCGGTGATGACCACGTCGGCGCCGGTCTTTTCGCCTACCGAATAAATAAAGCTTTTGATCTCGCCGGTGATGTGCGGAATGACCTGCACCGTCTCGCCAAGGTAGTCGCCGTTGCGCTCCTTGTTGAGTACGTTCCAGTACACCTTGCCGGTGGTCAGGTTGGAATATTTGTTGAGGTTCTCATCGATAAAGCGCTCATAATGCCCTAGGTCGAGGTCGGTTTCAGCGCCGTCTTCGGTAACAAACACCTCGCCGTGCTGATAGGGGCTCATGGTGCCGGGGTCGACGTTGATATAGGGGTCAAGCTTCTGCGCCGCCACCTTTAGGCCGCGCATGCGCAGCAGCCGCCCTAAGGAGGCCGCGGTAATACCCTTGCCGAGCCCCGAGACGACGCCGCCGGTTACAAAGACATATTTACTCATAGGCAGCAACCTCCCCCTCAAATACGACCGTCGCCGGGCCGGTCATCAGCACCGTCTCGCCGGTATAGCGGATGGACAGATCGCCGCCGCGCAGCTTGACAGTAATGTCGGTATCCATCTTGCAATGCCCGCACAGCACCGCTGCTACCGCGGTGGCACAGGCGCCGGTGCCGCAGGCCAGCGTCTCGCCGCTGCCGCGCTCCCACACGCGCATTTTCAGCGTGTGCTCATCGAGCACCTCGACAAATTCGGTGTTTACCCGCTCAGGGAAAAGCGCGTCGTTCTCATAAGACGGCCCGATCTTTTCAAGGTCGAGCGCGTCGATGTTCTCAGTAAAGATTACACAGTGGGGGTTGCCGATTGAGACGCAGCTAAAACGCCGCACCTCGCCCGCCAATAAGTGCTCCACATCAACGGCCCGATCGCCGGGCAGGCATACGGGAATATCCGCCGGGGTCAGAATCGGCTGGCCCATATCGACCGAAACGGCGGTCACCTCATTGTTTTCTATCGTCAACTCCAGTGTTTTAATGCCGCTTAACGTCTCAAGCGTCATGATGGACTCTTTAATCAGGCCGCGCTCATAGGCGTATTTGCCGATGCAGCGCGTTGCGTTGCCGCACATTTTGCCCTCGCTGCCGTCGGCGTTGAACATGCGCATTTTCACGTCCGCCACCTCGCTGGGGCAGATGAGCACAACACCGTCCCCGCCTACGCCAAAGTGCCGGTCGGAAAGGCGGACGCTCAACGCCACAGGGTCCTCCACCTGCTGCGTAAAGCAATTGAAATAAATGTAGTCGTTGCCGCAGCCGTGCATTTTGGTAAAGCTCAGTTTCTTTGTCTGCATACCTGTTCATTCCTTTCTATCGATAAAACAATTCTGTGTTTAAAATCAAAACACAAAGCGTCGGCGAGGATTTTTGCGGTCAACAAAAAATCCCTCCCGACGCCGTTGTCCAAGAATTACAATTTAATTATTATAGCACTTTTTTAAGAATATTGCAATAAAAAGCGGCATGGAAATCATTTTTAAATAAAGCGCAAATAATGAAAAATAACGATGGCGGCTGTTCCAGGCGGCGATTAAAATAACACGAATAGACGCACGGAAAGCTCTTGCCGCCGCCCCCCACATGCAATGACGCACGGCGGCATCTTAAAGCAGGTTTTAAAGCGGGTCTCCGCACTTTTCGCTTTTTTCAAAATTGCGTTCCTAAGCGGAGTTAATCGAGACCCGCGGCGTCACAGCTCGTAGGTTTTTAAGATGTTCTCGGCCACCA
>JAEWMM010000142.1 GCA_023457175.1 Bacillota bacterium
GCTCACGGGTAATCTTGCCGATTTTGTTCTTGTTGGGCACGCCCGAACCGCTTTCGACTCCGATCGCCTTTTTGATCAGAACCGCCGCGGGCGGGGTCTTGGTGATAAAGGAGAAGGAACGGTCGGCATAAACGGTGATGACAACCGGAATAACCATTCCGATTTCACCCTTCGTGCGCTCGTTGAACTCCTTGGTGAATGCCATAATATTGACGCCGTGCTGGCCGAGAGCCGGGCCGACAGGCGGAGCCGGAGTTGCCTTTCCGGCGGGAATCTGCAGCTTTACAAAGCCTACAACCTTTTGTGCCATTTTAACTTGCACCTCCAAAATTAGTGGTTAATTTGCGGGGCTTAACTTGCCCCTCCCACAGGCTGCCGTATAAACAGCCCATTCGCGAAATAAATCGCAATTGCTTAAACAGACGCTAAGCGAGCGCGGACACCTGCTCGAGCGCAAGCTCGACCGGCACGTCCTTGCCCATCATCGAAACGGTGACCCGCACGAGACCTTTTTCCTTCTCAATGCTGTTGACCCTTCCGATAAATCCGCCAAAGTAGCCGTCGATGATCGAAACATTATCGCCAACCGAGAAGTTGATCTCGATTTCGTTTTTCTCCACGCCTAAACGCTGCACCTCTTCGTCGGTCAGCGGAACGGGCTTCGAGCCCGGGCCCACAAAACCGGTGACGCCGCGAATGTTGCGCACAACGTACCACGTTTCGTCGTTCATAACCATTTTAATCAGGACATAGCCGGGGAAAACCTTGCGCTCAACCTCGCGCTTTTTGTTGTCCTTAATTTCGGTCACCATCTCGCTCGGAACCCTGACCTCGCAGATCAGATCCTGAAGCTTACGGTTTTCCACAGCATTTTCAATGCTGCCGGCCACCTTGTTTTCGTAACCCGAATAGGTGTGAACCACATACCATCTGGCTAAATCAGACATTGTGTTCCTCCATGACTTTAAGCGCCAAGCGCGGCTTTAATGATTACGCCGAGAACCCAGTCAAAGGTTCCGGTTAAAACCGCAAAGAGCGCGACGGCAATCAGTACGATTCCGGTGTTGTTAAGCACCTGCTTCTTCGAAGGCCAGACAATTTTTTTCATCTCGCTCTTCTGATCACGGAAGAACTTGCTAAACCGAGCAAAGATAGACTTCTTCTCAGGCTTTTCTGCCATTTTGATCTCCTGCCTTTCTTTCTACTTGGTTTCCTTGTGAGTGGTGTGCTTCTTGCAGAATCTGCAGTACTTACTCATCTCAAGTCTGTCCGGATCGTTCTTTTTGTTTTTCATCGTGTTGTAGTTGCGCTGTTTGCACTCTGTGCAGGCCAGGGTAATTTTTACTCGCATTTTTCGGCACCTCCTGTTAAACGGATTGATTTTTGCCTCCCTCAAGGGATTTTGTGTGTCCTCTCTTTTGGGCACAAAAAAATAGACCCTTTTCGAGGTATGTGTATCGTAGCACAACATTCGGTCATCCGTCAAGCATTTTTTCTTATTATATCAGCATTTTTTGCAGTTTTTACATTTTTGGCATCCCTGTTGCCGCCGCGATGCGGCATTCGGGGCATTTAGCGTCCGGCGGGCGCATAAAAGTATAATAACCCGGCATGCACGCCCTAAAAACAGCAGGCACGTACCGGCGCTTTGTTTTCGCATTTTTAAAAGGCTTGACCAAAAATTTTAATCTTATGCGGCCTTCGCGCATGGCCTTTTTATAGGCCGCATAGAATTGGAAGCCACGATTTTTAAAGAGGAGGCCGTTTTATGCCAAACATACCGTTTACTTCACCAGATATTACGCAAAGCGAATGCGATGCCGTTCTCGCTGTTATGCGTTCGGGCTGGCTGACCACAGGGGCCGTCACCGCTCAGTTTGAACAGGCGCTGACCGCCTATACCGGCGCGGACGGCGCCGTCTGCGTCTCAAGTGCGACAACGGGGTTAGAAGCCGCGCTGCGGTTATGCGGCGTCGGGCCGGGGGACGAGGTTATCGTCCCGGTTTACACCTTTTCAGCCACCGCGGCTGCAGTCGTCCACGTCGGCGCAACGCCCGTTTTGGTCGATTGCGCACCCGGCAGCTTTCTGCTTTCGGCCGAGACGGTCGCCCGCCACCTGACTCCGCGTACCGCAGCCGTTATTCCGGTGGATATCGGCGGCACGCTTTGCGACTATGCGGCGATAAAAGCAGCGTGTCAGGCGGTTTGCCGGCCGTATGCCGGCGGCCTCGTCCCGCTGGGGCGGCCCGCCGTCATCGCCGACGCCGCGCATTCTCTGGGTTCCTCCTGCCCGGCGGGCAACAGCGGCGCGCTGGCCGATTTCAGCGTCTTTTCGTTCCACGCCACTAAAAACCTGACCACCGCCGAGGGCGGCGCGCTGCTCTGGAAATTCCCCAACGCCGACAGCGCCGCCATTTACAGCGCTTTAAGCCGAAGCATCCTGCATGGGCAGAGCAAAAGCGCCTGGCAGCGAAACCACGGCGCAACCGCCTATGATATTGTCGATTTTGGCCACAAGGCCAACCTCTCAGATCTGCAATCCGCCGTCGGCCTGTCGCAGCTAAAGCGCTATGACGGCATGCTGGCCCGCCGCAAAGCCGTCTGTAAAACCTACGACAGCCAGCTGCCCGACGGCTGGTCGGCGCTGCGTCACGGCGAACATTCCTCTTATCATCTCTATGCGGCGCTGCTGCCAGAGCAGCAGACTGACCGGCGCGACGCCTTGCTCGGCGCACAGCGCGACCAGGGCATCTGCTGCAATCTGCATTATCCGCCGCTGCCGACGCTGTCAGCCTATAAACGGCTGGGTTGGAAGGCCGCGGATTTCCCCAACGCTATGGCGCTGTTCGCGCGCGAACTGACGCTGCCGCTCTCCAGCCTGATGACCTGCCAGCAGGCCGAGGCCGTCTGCACCCGAATCAAGGCGTTTTTTAAGCCTTGACACTAAAGGACGTTAAACCCGATAAGATCATTCCTATCTTACTTAATCAACTTTAATCAGCATTTGGCGCAAGCTGCCGCGCCGTCTCGCAGATTTCGGCAATGCTGTCCCATCCGGTAATCTCGCCGCACATACGCCGCAGCTGGGCCGCGCCCCGCAGGCCGGTCATATACCACGCCACATGCTTTCTGGCCTCTCTAAAGCCGACCGCTTCGCCCTTATCCGTTATCAGCAGCGCAAGCTCCTGCCGCATAACCGTCAGCCGCACTTCAAGCGCGGGCGGCTCCGGTACCGCCTCGTCGCGCATTAACGCGTTTATCTGCCCGAAAAGCCACGGGTTACCCAAGGCGCCCCGGCCGATCATGACAAGGTCGCAACCGGTATACTCAAACATCCGCTTTGCGTCCTGCGGCGTAAAAATATCGCCGTTTCCTATCACCGGCACCGATACCGCCGCCGTTACCGCGGCGATGCAGGTCAAGTCGACCGGCGGGGCATACATCTGAGCGCGGGTACGGCCATGC
>JAEWMM010000143.1 GCA_023457175.1 Bacillota bacterium
GTCAATACCTTGGCGAACAACATCGGATGTCGTTGTCTTTAATGCATTTTTGCATTTTTCTAACTTGGCCTTTGTTTCTTCGCCGACTAATACGAAAATACGGTCTTTCATCGGTTTATCACCCGCAGGTGGACGACCCATTTTCTTTCGCGCCACATTATCGCCTCACTTTCATGCGCATATATATCTTATATTAACATGCGCATGAAAGTCAAGTAGCACAAAAGATATATTTCATAAAAAGCCGGACATCTGCGCTTCCAACAGCGCTTGAAAGAGATGACGGCGCATGGTATAATATTTACGCCGCATTCGCCTTTTGGCGTTGCTGGTTGGGGAGAAGTGGCGAACGCTTTGAGTTGGACGCCGCTTCTCTTATTTTTTCAGGCTGTCGTACACCATGTCGATTCCCTTGCGGACAATTTCAGACCGGTTTGTATCCAATGCTTCGCTGCAATCGTCCAGTTTTTCCAGCGTGCTTGTGTCAACTCGGATACGGAGTGTTTTATCCTTGGGATTATCTGCTGGCGGACGCCCCATTTTATTTGGCTGCATTGCTTCACCTCACTTTTTGCTGCCACAATAATTATAATTTATGTAGCAGCATAAAGTCAAGATATTTAACAAATTTTATTATAAAATTCGCGCTGGAATCGGTGCGGAGTCTGTGTTAAAATGACATTATATACGGCGCACAACAGCTAAGTAGCTGCCAAAAATACAAAATATCGGAATAGCAGAGGCTTCGCCATGAATATTCAAAATGTTCTCGCTAATTTCAAGCGCAAAGGATATGCGGCCGCGTATTTTGAAGCTTTGGAAGAAGCGGCCCAATATTGATATGGAAATCGTTATTATCGGAGAGTTTAGGAGCTTTTTAAGTTCGCTGTATTCGCATTTTTACCGCTCAGAAGGGCCGTGGTGTTCTGTTGTGCACTGTACATTGCCGTTTTCAAACCCGCCGTCAGCACGGCGGGTTTCTGTTTAGTCGTTTTTTACTACAAAATATGAATTGTTTGTTAATAATAACTGTTGACATCCCACATATTAGTTGCTAAAATTTAATAAACATGAAACACGATTCAGGTTTTATGTAAACCAACAGCATGCGCCGCACGCCGGCCGGCGCATGCCAACAAAAGCGGGAGGCGTTAATATGAACATTTCCAGGCATAAGGATATCATCGTCGGACTCATTGCGGTTTTGTGGCTTGCCTGCATCTTCACCGGCACCTCAGGGCATTATGTGCTCGGAATGTGCCTGGGCGTCGGGCTCATGTTCCTGCACATGCTTCTGGGCGTCGCCAAAAACGGCGTTGTCTCCAAAAAGTTCTTGCTGTATCCCCTCTTGATTTGGGCCGCGCTCTGGGTCGTCAGCTTTATCACCTCAGGCCATTACGCCGCTATGTTTGGCAACGACATGCCCGCATTTACCATTCTGGGCTTTCACCCCTCCTTTGCGCCGACCGTTTTCCTGTATTGGATCGGCGGCATGCTGACGCTCAACCTTGGGCATTACCTTTATCAGGACGAGTGGCTCTCTGAAAAGGACTGGGAAGATTTTCTGGGCAAGGTACACAGTTTGAAGGAGGTAAAATAATATGCCGCAAAGCACCGTGATGCTGATTGTCTCCTTTTCAGGGCTTATGATCGTCGTTTCGTTCCTCATCGGCATCTGGGCCAAAAATAAGGCCACCACCGCGCAGGCCTATTTTGGCGGCACCGCCATGTTCGGCCCCGTGGCGGTCGGCTTATCAAGCATGGCGGGCATCGCCAGCGCCTTCGCGCTCGTCGGCGTGCCGGGCATCATCTACACCTCAGGCAACGCCATGACCTTCTGGATGCTCTCAGGCGCCGCCTTTGCGGTCAGCTATATTGTGCTGGGCAAAAAGGTGCGCGCCATGGCCGAGATCGCTCCCATTTCAAGTCTGGGCGATATCTGCGACGTCCGCTTTAACAATAACCGCATCATCAAGGCCTTTATGTCGATGATCATCTGCTTGGGCTGCATCGGCTATCTGGCGGCGCAGATTTCGGCGGGCAGCAAGCTGATCGCCCATCTGCTCGGGTGGCAGCCCATCGTCGCGGGCTTTGTCATCTTCGGCCTGCTCACCGTCTACACCGCGCTGTCCGGCGAGGTCGGCGGCCTTTTAACTCAGGCGTTTCAGGGGCTTGTCATGGTCGTCGCAGGCGTCGTCATGATCATCGCGTTCTTTGCCATCACCGGGGGCTTTGGCAATGTGCTGGCCGCGGTGGCCTCAACGCCCGAGGTGGTCGGCACCAACGGCGTTACCAAGGTACTGGGCGGCGGTATGCTTAACGCCTGGGGCAAAATGCCCGGCGGCATCAGCCTGACTTGGATGCTTATTCCCATTCTCGGCTGCGTCGGCCAGCCGCAGGTACTCACCCGCATGTATGCGGTCAAAAATCCGCGCGACCTGCCCAAGGCGGGCATCGTTACGGCTGTTACCCATACCATCGTCGGCTTCTTGGCCGTCGTCGTGGCCTACGGCGCGCTTTACCTCGTCGCCATCGGTGAGATTCAGCCGCTTCAATCGGGCGATCAGGCCATCTACGCCTTCTCGGACTATGTCGGCGTCTGGGCGCAGCTGCTTGTCTACGCGGCGGTGCTGGCGGCGGCCATGTCCTCGGCCAGTATGTTCCTGACCTCGTCGTCGACGTTGCTTTCAAAGGATCTGCCCTCCGCCATCGGCATTAAAATTGATCCTGCCAAGCAGATGACCGTTTCAAGAATCTTTATGTTTATACTCGGCGGCATAGCGATCGTCGTCTCGATCTATTCCACCGAGATGGTGGCGCTGCTGGGCACCTTTGGCTGGGGCACGCTGGTTTCCGGCACCTTCCCGGTATTTATCATGGGCCTGCTGTGGGACCGCTGCAACGAAAAAGGCGCCATGTGCGGCATTATCGCCTCCTTTGTGCTCAATATCGCGCCGTTCTTCGGGTTTAAATAACCGAGCGCGCTGCCGGCCTACTTCATCACCTCGGCTATCGCCGTTTGCATAACGGTCGTCGTCTCATTCGCCACCAAGAAGCAGCCTCTCTCCAAACCGTTGCAGGCGGTCTTGGAT
>JAEWMM010000144.1 GCA_023457175.1 Bacillota bacterium
GGGATAGTCCGGGCATTCGTGGCAATATGTAAGGACCTTCGACTGAACGCATGCTTTGATGGCGCATTTGCGGCAGTACTCCGGTTGGTCGCTGCCGTTGATGAGACAACCCGCGCAGGGCTTCTTATGACGGCAGTACCGGTAACATACCAGACAGTTCACCCCGCAGGGCGCAAACAGGGCGGCGTCAATGATTTGCGGTATTTTCAAAGACCCGATCCTCCTCCCTTAAATAATGATTCCCTCGCAGTGGTCGATTTCGTGCTGGATGATCTGGGCCGTCCAGCCGGTGAAGGTCTTGACGCGGGTCTGGAAGCGCTCATTTTGATATTGCACCTTGATGGATTTCCAGCGCTTCGTCTTTCGCGTGCCGGTGAGAGACAGGCAGCCCTCCTCCGCCTCAAAAGGCTCCGATTTTTTGACGATGACCGGGTTGAACATGACCATGTAGCTGCCCGCGTTGTCAAAGGCGATGATGCGCTTGTTACGCCGATCATGTTGGCCGCCATGCCCACGCAGCCGTCTTTGTGGGCTTCTAAAGTTTCCAACAAATCCTCGGCCACCGAAAGGTCAGCCTGTGTCGCAGGCTCGGCCCTTTGGGCGAGGAACGCGGTATCCCGCATAATTTCCCGTATCATAATGCCCTCCTGAGCAGCTCTTTTTCGATCAGGTTTCGCGACAGCGTCATAGCTTGGATGATGCCGTTAAAGCGCCGGTATTGTCCGCTGCCCGGCTCATATTTTGACCGGGCCTTTTTACATTTTTGGATGACTGAGGCCAGCGGCTCCAGTGCGGCGGCTAAATCCTGAATGGAATATAGCGCCGTGTCGCCCTTGGTCAACAGGATTTCCGCAATTTTCATGGCCTGAATGCGGTTTTTCAACAGTGTATGCTGTGAGCAGCCCAGAGCAAACTTGGGCTGCGCCCGCTCACAACGTATAATGATTGAGGTTACTACCTTTAAGGTGTCTGCACGTTCCTGTTCCGTCATGTGTGCGCCTCTTCCCAATTTTGCAAAACGGTCAGCTGCTCAGAGGTGTGGAACCAATGCTCGCCGTCTTCCATGACGGTCAGCTCACAGCCGAAGTGGTGGACAAATTGGTCCACCGTGGCACGGTCGGTGAGGTTGTCCTTGCTTGGGTAAAGGATTACCGTGGCCGTATTCCAAGAGGTAACAGGATGCGCCTTTGCGTACTGAAGATAGCGCCAGGACAAGGTTTCTCCAAAGTCGGTGGCAATTTCTTTCTCGATTTGCAGCTGCTCCTCATCCACCCCAGCCCAAAGCATCATATTTCGGATGAGCTTCTCCATGTCCAGTACCGGCGAGACGAACAGTGCCTTTTCCAGAGACGCTTCTGCAAACGTCTGCATAGAAAACCACGCGCCGATGCTGGTGGCGCGCAGAGCGATATGGTTCCAATGCTGACGGGCATGCGCCAGCACTGAGCGTAGTTCTGGAACAACATGCCAAGGATCAAAGCCGGGGTTGCTTCCTTTGCGTTCGCCGTGCTGGGGCAGGTCGATGGCAAGCACCTGCCAACCCTTGGTGCACACAATTTCTGCAAAGGCTTTGCTTTCTTCTTTGCAGCCGCATTTACCATGAACAAAAAGATACAACCTGTTACTCGGCGCGCCATACAGCACAGCCGGGATGGTATCAATCTTGAATCTTTCTTCTCTCATCTGAAAGGCCTCTTTCTATTTGGAACTACACGCCAAGGGTGTCGTGAAACACGACGCCCTTGGATGGGGGTGAACGATTCGCTACATCCATCAATAAGCAGCCTGCCCATTGATGCACGAAAGTAGGCGATAAATTGCCTAGCCTTTTTACGACTGGAGGCGAAATATCCCAATTAATCTATTACAAGGTCAGTATAACACAGCTTTAGGCAGATAAACAGGGCGGATTTTTGTTGGCTGTTTTAATAGCTATTCCCGCCTTTCTGTGATATGTTTGTTGACTGAAAGGAGCGTTGGCGAAATACGCCGGCAGGACACGGACCATCGCATTGCGACATCAGACGGTACAATTACTGAAGCAGGAGCACGCCAAGCACCCCGGCAGGCCTTATATGTTTCCGCATTCCGGCACGCTGAAATCCTATTCGCCCAACATGATGCGACTGCTTCATAAGCGTGTTACGGAACAAGCTGGTCTCGATCACATCCGATTTGTGGACCTGCGGCACACCTATGCCGCTCTCGCGCTGCAAGGCGGTATGAAAGTCGGCGAACTGGCCCAAATGCTCGGCCATACGCGCACCGGCATAACACGGTAAAGCTATGCACCGCACCTGCCTTGCGAAGGACCGAAGAAGAAAAGGACAACAGTTGCTCAAGTACCTCGTGAGGAGCTGAAAAAAGCAGCCGATGAGCTCGGAGGACTGCTGAAATTCTGAAAAATAAAAGCGAGCAAGCCACAAAAGGACATGAAACAGGCAGCAGAATTTGAGCCGCAATAAACAAAGAAATACATTATGTCCAAAACGGGTAATATAGCCAGATATGAAAATTAAGATATTGAAGCTGCTGTTTTAATAAAGCTCTCTTGAAAGGCAGCTTATTAATTGCTGGTCAAGATTCCCATTTTTGAATTGCGTTTATTTGGTAAACCGTATATACTATAATTATATTGTGCGAATAATCGGCAAAACCGTCGAAGATAGTGATGCAAAGTTTCGCATGAATGGCAATTAGCTTTGTAAAATAAAGATGCCCTACAGAGTGTAGGGCC
>JAEWMM010000145.1 GCA_023457175.1 Bacillota bacterium
ACTGCTTGGGCCCGCACATGCCCAGATCGGTGATATAGCCGGTTCCCTGGGGCAAAATTTGCTCGTCCGCGGTCTGCACATGGGTATGCGTCCCGGCAAACAACGAGATGCGCCCGTCGAGATAAAAGCCCATTGCGCGCTTTTCAGAGGTGGTCTCGGCGTGGAAATCTAGAATAATGTTCGGTGTATCCAAGGTTTTTAAAATGCCGTCGATGGTGTCAAAGGGGTTGGCCAGCGGCTCCATCCCCGCCGTGCCCATAAGGTTGATCACCGCGACGCGGCAGCGCAGCATATCCAGCACATAAACGCCGGTTCCGGGCGTTTCGGGCGAAAAATTGGCCGGACGTATAAGCCCCTCGCACCGGTCGAGCAGCTCGTAGATCTCGCGCCGGCGAAAGACATGGTTGCCGGTCGTAATGACGTTTGCGCCGGAATCAAACAAATGCTTGGCGCTCGCGGGCAAAATACCGTTGCCCTGCGCGGAATTTTCACCGTTTATAATGACAATATCCGCCGCGTAATGCTTTTTTAAGCCCGGCAGATGCTCACGGACTGCCTCGCAGCCGCCCTGCCCGACCACGTCGCCAAGCATCAGGATGTTCATAAAACCACAACCTCCAAAGTTATACCGATATGCGCTAAAAAGTTGAGTAGATTGACAAACCGGCCCACCCGCAAAGATAAGACGCGCCGCCGGTTTTGACGCGTGCAAAACGAGGCCCGCTGCCCACTGCCGCCAAAAGGCCGTATCGGGGCACGCGCGGGACATCCTCTTTTTTCTATTCGTCCGCCGTGCAGGGCATGCCGGGTTGTATCAAATATTCCGCCGCCTGCGCCGCTTTCAGTGCGTCCTTGAGCTGTTGGGGCGAAAAATGCTTTAATAACACCGTCTCCATATCCGCTGGCAACCCGGCCAAAACCCTTATCGGCGCCCCCGAAAGCGGATGGTTCAGCGCCATGACAAAGCAGTGCAGCGCGTGACGCCCGAGCATGGTGCAGTCGCCGCCATAAAGCGCGTCACCCGCCAGCGGACAGCCCAGATGCGCCATGTGCACCCGAATTTGATGGGTACGCCCCGTCTCAAGGCAAAGTGCCAGCAGCGAGAGCGCGCCGGAGTCGAGCAGCGTTTTATAATGTGTAACGGCTCTTTGCCCGCCGTCGCGCACACAGCGGCGCTGGCTGCCCTCGGCCTCGCGGCAGATCGGCGCCTCCACCCTGCCCTGCGCCTGCGGCAGCCTGCCGGTGATCAGCGCGAGATATATTTTGGCGGGCTTATCCTCGCCAAACAGCCGGTAGGCGGCATGCGCATGTTTGGCGCACAGCACCGCCCCCGAGGTATTGCGATCCAGACGCCCCACGGGGCGAAAGTATAGCCCCTGCGTATCGGGCAGCGCTGAGAACACATTCGCCAGCGTGTCGCAGGGATGCCCCTTCGAGGGGTGGCACGGCATGCCGGACGGCTTATTGAATATGATCAGGTCGTCGTCTGCATAGAGCGTCTCGACACGGGCCGTACTGGGCGGATAGCTGCGCTGCGCCGTGTCGGTGATTACCCGGACGATCGCCCCCGCGCGCAGCGGGTCGACGGTGCGGATAGGGCTGCCGTCCATCGTCAGGCCGCCCTCAGCGTTTTTAGCGCGTTTAATGGTCGTCCCCGAAAAGTGGTGCGCCGTACGCAAAAAGGAATCCAGCCTTTTGCCGTCCCATACGTCCGGCACCATAAATTCAAGCGTAGCCAATGGCCGTCTCCGTTTCAACAGAAAAATAAATTCAAGCGCGGCGGACTGCGGACGCCGCCTTTTAAGCAGCAGTTGTTTGAATATTATACCATGAGCGCAAGCGAATGGTATAATTTGCGCATCAAAAGGCGGTTGCCGCGCTAAGCGGCGAGCCGTTGCGCATCTTCCCGGTATAATAGCCGTTTGCGGCTATTATACCACAAACGGTATGCTTTAACAACACAACCGGTCATTATTACGGCACATGATATATCGCTTTTCAAGATAGCCAAAATTATGCTATAATAACTATAAATCGGTCGGAATGTCTGTGTATATATGCCTGTAATGGCATGCTGCGCCGCACGCGCAGCGCGCACCAAAGCATCATTTTATACTGTAGGCGCCGGGTACCGGCGGCGCATAAATGCTTTGAGGCTGCGTTTTTTAAGCAGCCGTAAGACGGCAATTTAAGCGCGCCCGCCCAAGGCGATATGCGGATATCATAATCGCTTTGTGGTTTATTATACCATAAATCTGAAATTTGTGATATAATGAAGCAAATGCGCGCAGACATCCGGCCAAGGCCGAAAATCAGGGTGCCATCACCCACGCAACCGTTAAAAAAGGAGCGCTGCCGCATGGAACATTTCATACCTCAAAAGCCTTTGCCCCGTACAGGATATTATCTGTACATGTTTTGCCGTTTCACCGTTGTTTCTGTTATTGTCGGACTGGTTGTCGGCGTGGTGACGACGGTATTCGGTCATCTGCTGCTGGCCGTCACCGACTTTAGAACGGCAAGGCCGCAAACGCTTTGGCTTTTGCCCTTTGCTGGGCTTTTTATTGTATTTTTCTATCATATTACCGACACAAAAAGCCCTCGCGGCACCAATCTGGTCATTGAAGCGGTGCGCTCCGAGGATCGCATCCCTGCAAAAATGGCGCCGCTGATATTTGTCTCGACCGTTGCGACCCATCTTTTCGGCGGCTCCTCAGGGCGCGAGGGCGCCGCATTGCAGCTCGGCGGCAGCCTTGGCCAATTGATCGGCGACATCTTCAAAACGCGCGAAAGTAAAAAGCATATTCTGGTTATGTGCGGTATGAGCGCCGCCTTTTCTGCGCTGTTCGGCACGCCGGTGGCCGCCACCGTCTTTGCGCTTGAGCTGGCCAATATCGGCATTATGTGCTATTCGGCGCTGGTGCCCTGCACCGTCGCTTCGATTATCGCATTTTCTATCGCGCAGTACAGCGGACTGCCGGCCGAGCGCTTTCACATCAATGAAATTCCCTTTACCCCCGCCGTCACCACTGGCGTTATTATTCTGGGAATTCTTTGCGCGGGCTTGAGCATTCTGTTTTGTTTGACGCTAAAACGCACGGCCTGTCTGGCGCGGCGGCTTATTCCCAATTCGTATCTGCGCATCTTCACAGGCGGCTCTTTGGTCATCGCAATGACCTACATATTCAATACGCGCGATTATCTGGGCGCCGGCATGGATATTATTGAGGAAGCGCTGGAGGGGGCCGTCGCACCCGAAGCCTTTGTTTTAAAGCTGCTTTTTACCGCCGCGACGCTGAGCTTCGGCTTTAAGGGCGGCGAGATTATTCCCACGCTCTTTGTGGGCGCGACCTTTGGCTGCACGGTATCCGGTCTGCTGGGCATGGAGCCGCATGCGGCCGCCGCCATCGGCATGATTGCCATGTTCTGCGGGGTGACCAACAGTCCGCTCACGGCGCTGCTGCTGGCCTGCGAGGTATTCGGCTTCGTTTCTCCCGCGATGTTCTTGCTGGCCGTATCGGTCAGCTATATGCTGTCGGGCTACTACAGCCTTTACAGCTCGCAGAAAATTGTCCACTCGAAAACACACCCGGTGGTTGTCAACCGTACGGCGCATTAATATAGCTTGATAAAAATAGTTTTATTGAAAATCACCCGGTTGCGCCGTGCCGGTTTTCACTTCCGTAAGCCAAAACCCATAACTTTGTTTTTTAAAAACCTGCTTCGCATTTTTTTAGATGGATTACCGTAAGCCTATTGTGAAAGGGATGTCTGACCGATGCATACCGTTGTCTGGTTCGCGTATTTTTGGCTCTTTCTGATTGCGGTTTACCCGCTGCTGCTGCGGGCGCAGCGCCTGCGGCGAAAAGGCGAGGCAAAACGCCACGACGCCCTGACCTTTTCGGTCATACATAACTGGGCCCGCCGGCTGCTCAAGGCCGCCGGCGCAAGGGTAACGGTTCTGGGGCTTGAGCACCTGCCCCCCGACCATGTGCCCGCCGTTTATGTCGGCAATCATCAGGGCTATTTCGACATTCCGCTGGTGCTGGGCTATCTGGGCGGTGCGAAGGGACTGGTCGCAAAAAAAGAGATCCGAAAGCTGCCGCTGGTACGCACATGGATGCTGGAATTAGGCTGCGTCTTTATCGACCGGGACAACCCCCGCGCATCGATGAATGCTTTGAATCAGGCGGCTGAGCACATTGGCGCCGGTTACCCGATGATCGTTTTCCCGGAGGGTACCCGCAGCAAAACCGGCGAAATGGCGGAGTTCAAAGCGGGCGCCTTTAAAATAGCCCAGAAAAATAACGCCCCCGTCGTGCCGTTCTTTATCGAGGGCACAGGGCATCTCTTGGAGCGCAACGGCTTTCGCATCAAGCCTGCGGCCGTGACCATCACCGTTCTGCCGATGATCGATACCGCCGGCTATACCCGCGAGGACTGGAAGGCCTTGCCCGCCCTTACAGAAAGCCATGTGCGTCAGGCGCTAAACCGGCACAAAGCACAGTCCGTCTTACAGGAGGGGTAAAAATATGAAACGATTGTCTGTAGCTGCCGCCGTCACAGCTTTGCTGTTAGTCGCTCTCACGGGCTGCTTTGAAAAGGATTTTGAAAGCGGCGTCGTGCTGCGCGGTGCAAAAAATCTGAATTTCGCGGTGGGTGAGACCAAAACCGTAACAGCCGAGCTGCCTCAGGTTGAGGGCGTCCGGCTCACCGCCATTAGCCGCGATCCGGCACTGGATGTGGAAACAGCCGACGACAATACACTGACGCTCTCCTGCGACACCGCCGGATCGTACATCCTCACGCTGCGGCTCGAAGCCAAGGGCTACCGCACCAAGGAGACAAGATATCCCGTTGAGGTCACAACGCAGCCCATGCAGATAACCGCTGCCTTGCAGGACGGTGATGCCCTCGATCCGGCTCAGGGACTCGTCCTCGGCATGGGGGATGAACGGGTGCTTGTGCTGTCCGGTGCGCCTGAAAACGCTGTGTACAGCATTCAAAGCGCTGCGCCGACAGTGGCTGACGCCCAGCAACAGGCGGACGGCATCGTTCTGACCGCCGTCTCGCCCGGTGAGACAACGCTGCAAATAGAGGTGACCTGTACCGGCTACGAGCCGTTTTCGGCGACGCTGCCCGTCAAGGTAGAGCAACCCACAGCGCTGCTCGAGCTTGCGGTGCAAAGCGTGTCGGGCAGCACACAGGACAAGCTAAAGGTAACCTGCCTTGCGTTTGAGCAAGGCGGCCGCCTGCTGGCCCAAGCCGATGACCCCGCGGTGTCAGCCACGGTGGAGGGGAATATCATCCGTATTGCCTCTACCAAGGCGGGCAGCTTTACGGTTGTTGTCTCCTGCGAGGCTGCGGGCTACCACACCGCCACCCAAACGGTTCAGGCAACCTTTACGATGCCGCCTGTGCCCTTGTCGCTGCCGGCGTCTGTGGCAGTCGCGCTTGGGCAAACGACAGAGGTTAAGGTTGCCGGTCTGCCGGAG
>JAEWMM010000146.1 GCA_023457175.1 Bacillota bacterium
AAAGTGCGCCGGATTGCTCGCCCGCAGGCGACAAAACGGGTACTCTTGCCCGTTTTGTGAAGCTGGGCATAAAAAGGCTGAGCCGTGCGAAGACTTTTTTGACAAGCTGAGCAAGGCAGGCAACGGGACATTCGTTTATAATGTAAGCGTCCGCTTGCGGACTGATTTTACATACCCGCCTTCTAGTCCGGGCGATGTCGGGGGCGCCCGTCGCAGGCGCATTCTTTGAACCGCCGCCTCGGGCAGCTTCCATCACGTTTTACGCTTCAATTATAGCGTCTGGCTTCGAAAGCACTCTTGTATCTGCACGGCTGTAACGCAAGGCGTCGCCGCAGGCGTATATAAAATATCCGCGCCTGCCCTGTTCCCGCCTCCAAACTGCTGACTACAATCAACCGTAAAAATCGGTTTCCCGCAGCAGGCCGATATTCGTGACACCGCCGCATTTGTGTGTTATAATTTTTATAATTTGTACGCACCCCCGCGTCAGGCGGATAGCCGCGGCAAGACAGCCCCGGCGCGGGCAGATCCGGCGGCCTTGCCGGCTTATAACAAGATAAAGGAGCGGTTAAAGATGGAGATTGTATCCCCCCGATACGCGGGAACAAACAAAGGGCATTACAGTCCCGGCATCATTTCACACGGGATGCTGTATATATCGGGTCAGCTGTCGATTGACCCCGACACCCGCCTGCTGCCTGAGGGCGGCATTGCGGCGCACGCGGCGCTGGCGCTTAAAAATGTCGAGCGGGTGCTGCATGAAGCGGGCCTGACCAAAAACGACGTGGTGCAGTGCCGGGTCTATGTGACCGATGTGGCGCTGTGGGACGACGTAAACGCCGTATACGCCGAATTTTTCGACAGTCATAAGCCCGCCAGAATTGTTGTGCCGGTGCCGGCGCTTCATTTTGGCTGCATGGTGGAGATAGAAGCGATTGCGGAGGTGCATGCGCCGTGACCTACAGCTGTTCAAAATGCAACGCCAAGGCGGACGTGACGACCCGCGCCCCCAAATGCGGCTGCGGCGGACTGTGGAAGCTCGACTTTACCCCGCCCGCCTTTGACGCAGGACTCATCGACAAGGACTGCTGGGGGCTTTTCCGCTACCGCGCGTTCATGCCGCTTATCGACGAGAGCTGGCGGCAGATTTCGCTGGGCGAGGGTATGACCCCCGTGGTGCCGTTTGACGACGACCTGCTGCTAAAGATGGACTATTTTATGCCTACGCTGTCTTTCAAGGACAGGGGCGCGGCTGTGCTGATCTCGCACTGCAAGGCCATCGGCGTCGATTCGGTGGTGCAGGACAGCAGCGGCAACGCAGGCAACAGCGTGGCGGCCTACTGCGCCAAAGCGGGCATTGCCTGCGAGATTTTTGTCCCCGAGGGCACCTCGCCCAAGAAAATCGACATGATCCGCGCGCACGGGGCGGCGGTCAACATTGTGCCGGGCTCGCGCGACCACTGCGCCGACGTCTGCCGCGCCAAGGTAGAGCGCGAGGGGAAATATTACGCCAACCACGTCTATAACCCCTTCTTCTACGAGGGCACCAAGACCTATATCTACGAGATTTACGAGCAGCTCGAGCGCATTCCGCAGAACATTTTTGTGCCGCTGGGCAATGGAACGCTGTTTATCGGCGTGATGAAGGCGCTTGAGGAATTTTTGGCCGCCGGCATTATTGACCGCATGCCCAACGTCGTCGCGCTGCAAAGCGAGCGCTGCGCCCCCATTGCGGCGGCGGCCGAGCAGGGGCTGGCCTTCCCCGCGGCGGTTACGGCAGCGCCCACGCTGGCCGAGGGCATCGCCATCGGCGTACCGATGCGCGGCGGGGAGATTCTGGACTATATCAGAAAGTACAGTCTCAAGGTGATGCTTGCCCCCGAGGATCAGATTCTTGAGGCCAGAGGCGCGCTGGCTAAAAAGGGCATCTATTGCGAGCACACCACCGCAGCCAATTACGCCGCATATCTGCGCTATTGCAGCCTTTACGGCCCAACGCCGGACAGCATTATTCCAATGTGCGGCGCGGGGTTAAAGTCTGATCATTAGATAAGTACAATATCATTAAAGTTTAAAGGCGCTTATTATCGAGCCGCGCACGGCCGGGATAATAGGCGCCTTTACCTATGGCCTTTAAAAGCCGTCCCCATATAAATATAACGCCGGCACTTTCACGCGGGGCATGCAATCTCCAAGAACCGGATGCTTTACGCCCGCTCAGAAAGGTTGGGGGCGGGGCCGTTCCTGCGCACAAGCGCTAAACAACGTTGCCGTTTTATAATGTCTGCCTATGCGCCAAGCATGCCCAACCAGCACGGCGGCGCTTCCATCGCACCGCCGTGCCCCAAGAGGCCGCACAGCCCGATTGGCGCAAATAATCTCAGCGCGTCAGCACTAAACAAAATGTTCACAGGTGATGACGGCGGTCATAGGCCTTATCTCATTATGACAGGCTATACCGACACAACCGTCAAGGGGCGCTTATGCCGCAAAGTTTTTTCGCTGTCGCGGCACAACCCGGCGTTTTACCGGCAATCGTTGCCGCCGCATGAGAGAACCGCCCTTTAGAGCGACGCGCAGCCTGTGGCCGTCGCCGACATAGCCCGCGCCCAGACCTCAATCGTACCGCCGCCTAAAACCCCAAACTTTTTTAGAAAAAGTATTGACAAAAGAAAATATTTCCTGTATCTTAAATTTATAATAATTATAATAATTATTCTTGTTTTAATACTTGGATAAAGAAGGGATTTCTATGGCGCTATTTGACGATTTGTCTCAAAAGCTTTCGGCACACGCCATCACCCCCTCGATACAGCGCATTAAGATTCTCGACTATCTTCAGCGCAGCAAAAACCATCCGACGGCCGACCGGATTTTTTCCGATCTGCAAAAAGCGCCGCCTCCCCTGTCGAAGGCAACGGTTTACAACACGCTGGCGCTGTTTGCCGAAAGAGGGCTGGTCAGGGTTTTGCCGATGGAAAACAACGAAAACCGCTACGATATTCTCTCGGCGTCGCACGGCCATTTTATCTGTACCGGATGCAAGACCGTTTATGACCTGCAGGCCGACCTCGACAGATGCATAACAGACCGGCTTGACGGATTTGAGGTGCGCGAAAAAAATGTATTTCTTAAGGGGCTGTGTCCCCGGTGCGTTATAAAAAATAAATAATTTTAAGGAGGCAGCAAAAATGGAAGTCACGAACAATATCAGAATGCCCTTAATCGGCGATCAGGCGCCGGAATTCAGAGCCGTTACCACGCAGGGTGTGATCAACTTTCCTGAAGATTATAAGGGAAAATGGGTCATCCTCTTCTCGCATCCCGCCGACTTCACGCCCGTTTGCACCACCGAATTTATGACCTTTGCCACGATGGCCGAGGAATTTAAGGCACTCAACACCGAGCTGGTCGGCCTTTCGGTCGATTCGCTCTACGCGCACATCGCGTGGCTGCGCAAGATTCAGGAGCTTGAGTGGAACGGCATGGAGGGCGTCGAAGTCAAGTTTCCCCTCATTGAGGATATCCGCATGGAGGTCGCAAACAAATACGGCATGATTCAGGGGCAGTCCAACACCCAGGCGGTGCGCGCCGTATTTATCATCGACCCCAAGGCCGTCATTCGTACCATTCTGTACTACCCGGCTTCGACCGGCAGAAACTTTGACGAGATCAAGCGCATCATTCTGGCGCTGCAAAAGGCCGACAGCGACGCAGTTGCAACCCCCGCCAACTGGCGCCCCGGCGACGACACCATCGTCCCGACGGCCGGTTCTTGCGGCGTCGCCAAGGAGCGCATGGAAAGCTCCGGTGACGACACCTATTGTCTCGACTGGTTCCTCTGCTTTAAGAAGGAAAAGAAAAAACCCGACTGCGGCATAATCCCCCGCCGCCAGTTACATAAATAGAGGCCGGACGGTTCCCCCGTCCGGCCTCTCAGTCTGTCGAAAAAGCGCATTGGTAATGCCAAGCACCGGGGGAATCGTGCGAAACGGGGGGCGGCCCCCACTTTCGCGTCGAAGCGCACAAAGTGCGCCGGATTACTCGCCCGCAGGCGACAAAACGGGCACTCTTGCCCGTTTTGATCAGCTTGGCGCAAAAGGCCGAAGCGTAGCCAAGGTCTTTTGCGCCAAGCTGAGAGACCGGACGGTTCCCCCGTCCGGTCTCTATCTTTTTATCGAAGCGCTCAGCTATTCCCCGCCGTGGCCGATCAACTTCTCAAATGCCTCCACGACGGCAAACTTCGCCTGATAGCACGGCTCGCCGCTTAAGGTGCGAATCTGCTCCTCCACCTCGGCGGCCTGCTTTTGGGTCGCCACCGGAATGCACAGCGGCGGGTACATGACGCACCACCAGTTTTGGCCCTTTCCCTCGCCGATTACCACCCGCAGCGCCGTGTAGGTTCCGGCGGGCAGCGTTACCCCGTCCTCATAGGCACGGGTGTCGAAGTACATGTCGGTTACGCTCACCGCGACGCCATGGTTATCCCCCGCTGCCCGCAGCGTCTTTTGGGCGGTCAGCGCAATGTCGTCGCTTAAAAATTCGGCAAAGCTGGCCGCCTGCGCGGCGTCCGAGCCGCCGAGCAGCCCGGAATACGCCTCCAGCAGCGCATCGCGCACCATCAGCTTGTGCTGCTGATCCTCGGCGCTGTCAGAATTCGCAATAATATGCAGCCGCAGCGTGTTCTGCCGCACAGCGGCGCACTGCGCGGCAAAGCTGTCGAACGAGAGCAGCAGCATCGACAGCATCAGCGTTAAAAAAAGTGTGAGCGCAAAGCGGTCTGTTTTGGTCATAATAAAAAACCTGCCAATCCTGTTTAAAGTCAGGAACGGCAGGATATGTCCGCCATTGAGCGGGCTTTTTGATGTATACGGTTGCCTTCTGCCGATCCTGTTGCAATAAAAGGTTGGACAGGTTTTGGGGGCTTTATTCAGGCACAGCGGCAGGACGGCAATAGTTTTTATCCACCGGCGTGTGCGTTCTCTTTCACTGTCAACTTCTTAAGTTCGCCGATGCTTTAATTTTGCACTCTTGACAGGACGGCATGAATGCCCGCTGCGGCTCCGTTGGGCAGGACGATGTGAAAAAACACGTAAAACTTGCTTGCGTCCCGGCCGCTTCCTCGGTGGCAAAATCAAGGTTTGAAAGGCTCGACGTAACCACCCGCATGATATACGGAATGCTCAGCGGCGTGTGGCCAATTAAAAGGCTTGGCACAACCGGCAGCGCATACTGCTTGACGACGTAGCGCAGCATCATAAGACATAACCATCGCATTAAGAGGACAGAACGGAAAGGTTGTTGGCAGCAGCTATTTTGGTGCGCTGAACACGGGCATTTTATCAGGCATTATGCAGGATTACACGAATCATAATTATTATCAGGCTCTGCAAAAATCAGCTGATAGGATACATGGCGTATTAGAAGAAATCTATCATGATGTGGCGCTTGATGTCAGAAAGATGTTTATAATGACGATAGTTACGAGGTCAAGCACTGGTGATTTTTCGCACGAATAGGCGACCGCAATGAGCCCATCGCCCTTGCCCGATTGAGATTGGGTGGCATAGATAAATTTTTTTCGAGCAGAGGTAGCGTGTATGAAAAAAGCTTGGCTCAAAGAAAACAAAATTACCGTCATCATCATTGCTGTGCTCCTTTTTGCGTTAATAACATTTATAATTTTTTTACAACACACAGCATATCAAAGGACACGAAATTATAGGAACATACCCTTCCCCGGACGGCACTTATATGCTGACAACCTATCTTAATAACAGGTACAACCTGACTGTGGACTTTGCGGTTCTCGGTCGGGTGAAAAACACCAAAAACCACCTGTCGCGGAATATTTACTGGCAATATCATTG
Organism: Bacillota bacterium; assembly: GCA_023457175.1. Lineage (GTDB taxonomy): Bacteria > Bacillota > Clostridia > Oscillospirales > Ruminococcaceae > Yanshouia. Next base: position 5,871 of record JAEWMM010000146.1, read on the forward strand.
CGGCACTGCGGATGTTCAATGGCTGAACGATACTACTGTTAGTATAAATGGTAAGGTTTTAAATGTTAAATCCGATGTTTATGACTATCGAAGGAATAGCGAGGCATCATTTTGAAGCAAAGCCGCATAGAGGCCCGGCTGCTATGCTGATTGTGCTCAAATTTTGTGCGCGTATAAGAACGCTTACGCAATTAAACAAAAGTTAATCTAAAACCGTTCTCCCCTGCATATACATGCACTAAGACGACACAGGGGAGGGCACACATGTGAAAGGCTTGCCGGAGGAGCGCGCCATACTGCTCGCTC
>JAEWMM010000147.1 GCA_023457175.1 Bacillota bacterium
GCATAAACCTTATTATTGACCGTCTTTCATCACCTATAAGCTTATAAGCGATGCGTGTAAAAATGCCTTGAGTATAAGAAAAACTCCGTTTGCTCTCTGTGCGGTTGGTAAACTGGCCGGCGTTTATTTTAGCCAGAGGAGACCTTGTCGCGTTAACAGATGCAAAGCTTATCGTATTCAAAGTCTCAATGCCGATGCCCTTGTTAAGATAAGTAGGGTCTCAATCCTTCAGCGGGACACCGTCCGCATCACAATTGATCGACCCGGCCAACAGCATGATGCCCTCCACAAAACCCCAAATAGCGCCAATACCGAAGCAAAAGGAGAGCGCAATCTGCGCAATGCCCTTACCGGTATAGCCAAGATAAAAGCTATGGACGCCAAGACCGCCTAAAAAGATGCCCAGCAAACCGGCCACCAGTCTAGACTTTTGACCATAAGCCGGTATAGGTTGAATGAGCGCCGCACAGCAATGGGTGCATATGACGGCGTTGGGTGCAGTCTCGCTGCCGCAGTTCTGGCAGTAGTTGGGGCCGTCCCCTGTGCGAACGCCACATTTAACGCATACCACTGCCCGCTCATCCATTGTGCTGCCGCAATTTCTGCAATACATAAAATTCCCCCTGTTTGATACTATCCGGCCAGGCCGGCCAGCTTTATAACATAGTTTACTAAAAATCCGACTCCGATTAATACTAATATAAAATCGTTAAAGCCCTTATGCTTAAACAAATGCCCGTTCTTTAAAATATAACCTGCTGCCAGCGGAAGCGAAAACACCATCGGATGGTAGCGAAAGGCGGTTTTTAAGTCCAGCATCAGCGCCGATTTGACAGCCCGCGTCATGCCGCATCCCGGACAGGGCATCTGCAAAAACCGCTGAAAAATACAACCGAAATGAATATAATCCAGAAGAATATACACCGCAGCAAGCAGAAAAACGGCAACCGGAACCAAGGCTTTGCGGTGCTGCAAAAATGGTTTCAAACGCTTTTCTCCCCTTGCCGCGTCAAATGAACCGTTACCAGTATAAAATAGCAGCCTTAAAAAGTCAATCGGCGCATCAAAATCATGATACGCCGATTAAATGGAATTTAAGCTTTTAAAATAGCTTTATGGAATACCTTTTTACCCTTTTTAATCACGACATAGCCCTTTTCAAAGGCGGCAGCAGGAATATTGACCGAAATGTCGGCCACCTTTTCGTCGTCTATGAGAATGCCGCCCTGCTGGATCAGGCGGCGGGCTTCGCCGTTGGACGGCGCCAAACCGGTGGCCTTGAGCAGCTCCACAATATTAATCACGCCGTCAGCCAGCGTAATTTCGGTCGTGGGCATATGCGCGCTGTCAGCGCCCGAAACAAACAGCGCACGGGCAGCCTCCAGCGCTTTTTGGGCGTCCTCCTCGCTGTGCACCATCTGGGTCAGCTCAAAGGCCAGAATCTCCTTGGCGCGATTAAGCTGCGCGCCTTCCCAGCTTTCCATCGCTTCAATTTCCTCAACGGGCAGGAAGGGCAAAAATTTCAGGCACTTGATGACGTCGTTGTCGCCGACGTTGCGCCAGTACTGGAAAAAGTCGTAGGGTGACATTTTCTCACGGTCAAGCCAGACAGCGCCTTTTTCTGTTTTGCCCATTTTTTTGCCTTCGCTGTTGGTCAAAAGATTGAAGGTCATGCCGAAGACCTCTTTACCCTCGGCCCGGCGCACCAGATCGACACCGCCCAGAATGTTCGACCACTGATCGTCGCCGCCTAACTGCATCGTATTGTTGTAGGTCCTGAAAAGATGCAGGAAGTCGTAGCTCTGCATAATCATATAGTTAAACTCTAAAAAGGTCAGACCTTTTTCCATGCGGGATTTGTAGCACTCGGCGGTCAGCATGCGGTTGACCGAAAAATGCACGCCGACCTCTCGCAGCAGCTCGATGTAGTTAAGGTTCATCAGCCAATCACCATTGCGCGCCACAATGCACTTCTCCGGGGAAAAATCGATAAATTTCTCCATCTGCTTTCTGAAGCACTCGGCATTGTAGTTGATCTGATCGACGGTGAGCATCTTGCGCATATCGGTCTTGCCCGAGGGGTCGCCGACCATTGTGGTGCCGGTGCCCAGCAGCACAACGGGGCGGTGGCCCGCCATCTGCAGCCGCTTGATAATCAAAATCTGCAAAAAGTGACCAACGTGCAGGCTGTCAGCCGTCGCGTCAAAGCCGATATAAAAGGTCACACGCTCGCTGTCCATTGCCTTTTGAATCGCCTCTTCGTTGGTTGTCTGCGCGATAAGTCCGCGGCGCTTGAGTTCTTCAAACACAGTCATCTTGATCTTCTCCTTTTTAATAGCTTGGCTTTTTCTGGTACTGGTATTCCGTTAAGAGTTATTAATCATAATAAAAAACGCCCTCTGCTCCGGTTATCGGAGCAGAGGGCGTAAAAGCACATTTTACGCGGTACCACCTCTGTTTGCCACTGAAATACAGCAGCCTCGACGAACGCAAGCACGTTCCTACGCCATAACGGGCGCACCCGGCAGACACGACTGACAGCTCTTATCTTAAACTGCGTTTGCATCTGCGGCTCCGGGAGGTATTCGCTAAAATTTGCGGCATTCCTTTTCACCAGCCAGGAACTCTCTGGGGCGCGCAAACAGAAGCTACTTATTCCCTTCACAGCCATTGAGCTTGATTATAGACCGATGTAGCATATTTGTCAACTCTTTTTGTACTTTTACGGTTATGTTGCCGAACGCCAATTGTTTTATACTAACATCTTATTAAAAGGCTGCATAGATTGCCGAGCGGCTTTTGTGTCCTGTAAGGACGAGATGGATAGCGGGCCAACCATAAGCAAGGGCGGAAATCTACCGCCAAAATATCAACTTTTTAGTGAGGCACTGGTATGAAGCAATTGACGGGCGTTTTCAAGTGCCAGCTCGGTAATCGGCTCGCCGTTCATGATGCGGGCCAGCTCCTTGGCGCGTCCCGCTTCGTCGAGCGTCTGTATCTGCGTAAAGGTACGCCCCTCGCTGACCTGCTTTTCGATCAGGAGAAGATGCGCGCCGAACGCCGCCACCTGCGCCAGATGAGTGACGCAAATGACCTGCCGGCTGCCCGCAACGGCCTGCAGCTTGGCGCCGACCTTCTGCGCGGCACGCCCGCTGATGCCGGTGTCTATCTCATCAAAAATCAACGTGCCGATATCCTCCTTGCCTGAGAGTACATTCTTAATGCCTAGCATAATGCGGCTCATTTCGCCGCCCGATGCGGTCTTGGAAAGGGGCTTAAGCGCCTCGCCCGGGTTGACCGAAAGTAAAAACTCCGCTTCGTCAGCGCCATTTTCGCCAAGATTTTTCCTGCTCATGGCAATATCCATCTGCACGGCGGGCATGTCCAGATCGCGCAGCTCGGTCTTGACGGCGGCAATCAGCCCTTCTGCTGCGGTGCGTCGCGCCTGCGTCAGGGCATCCGCCGCAGCTTCAGCGACCTGCCGCGCCTTTTTCTGCGCTTCTTTAAGCTTTTGGACGGTCTGTTCCGACAGCGTGATCTCGTCGAGCTGCTGCTGCGCCTTTTCACAATAGGTCAGGATCTCGGCAATGCTGCCGCCGTATTTTTTCTTTAAGCGGTTGATGGTGTCGAGCCGTTCTTCAATGTCGTCTAGCTCCTGTGGATCAAATTCCAGCGCGTCAAGCTGGTCACGCAGCTGGGCGGAGATATCCTCCAGCTCATATTCAAAGCCTGCGATAACCTGCGCAGCCTGCGTAAGGCCGTCTATGTATTTACCGGCGTCGCCGAGCGCCTCGGCAGTGTCGGACAGCAGCGCAATAGCGCCCCGCCAGTCCTCCCCGCCCGAAAGGTTCTGGCGGCAACGGTAGAGCAGCTCGCTTAAATGCTCCGCGTTTCGGATCACCCGCCTGCGGGCAAGCAGCTCTTCCTCTTCGCCGTCGTGCAAGCGGCACGCGGTAATTTCTTCAATTTCATAATTTAAAAGATCGATTCGACGGGCCTTTGCCGTCTCATCGGTTTCAATTGCGGCCAGCTTATTGTCAATGGCGCACAACTCGTTATAATGCTGCCGGTATTCCTGTAGCACGGGCTGCAATTCGCCGTATCCGTCCACAAATTGCAGATGCGTCTCCGGCAGTGCCAGCAATTGACTATCCTGCTGCCCGTGGGTGTGAATCAGCAATCCGCCAATATTTTTGAGCATGGCGACGGTTGAAAGCTTGCCGTTGACACGGCACACGGTGCTGTCGGCAGTTATTTCGCGCTCAATCAACAGCTCGTTGCCCTCGACGTCAATGCCCAGCGCGGCAAGACTTTGGCAGACCGTGTCCGAAAGCTTTGCAAACAGCGCTGTAACCGCAGCTTTTTTCTCGCCGGTACGAATCAGCTCCTTGGAGGTGCGCGATCCTAAAACAGCGCCGATGGCTCCAATCAAAATCGACTTGCCCGCGCCGGTTTCGCCGGTAAACACGTTTAAGCCGTCCTCAAAAGCGATCTGGGCGCTCTGTATGACCGCGATGTTTTGTATCCAAAGCTGTGAAAGCATGTTCTTTCGCCGCCTTACTTGTTAATCAGCTTTTTAAGTCGGTCGGTAATCTGGGCAGCGCTCTCAACAGAGCGGGCTACCACGAAGAAAGTGTCGTCGCCCGAAAGCGTGCCGACAACGTCGCCAAATTCCGCAGCGTCAAAGGTCGCGCAGGCGGCGTTAGCCATGCCGGTAAAGCACTTTATGACCACAATATTCTGCGCATAATCAATCGACTTGACCGATTCGCTGAAGATCATCGCAAATTTGCCGGACATGTTCGCCCCTTGCTTGATACGCATTGATACATAGCGGTATCTGCCGTTGTCGGAACGCACCTTATGAATGCCAAGCTCCCGGATATCGCGCGAGACGGTGGCCTGGGTCACGTCAAAGCCGCAGCTTTTGAGATGCTCAAGCAGCCCCTCTTGCGTGTCTATCGCTTCATCGGCGATCAGTTCCAGAATTTTAGCATGACGACTTGCTTTCATGTGATTTACCCCCTTAGTTTTAGCTTTTGGTTCAAAGTCTGGTAAAAACTGCGGTTTTTTAAGCATATAAAACGGGACATATAGCGCGATTTTTCAATGGAGACATGATCGATTTCGCCGATATCCTCAACCGGCGTGCCGTCGACGATCACACACAGCTCGGCGTTGGGGTCGGGCATGCGGGGGCGTACAACAAGGCATTTATCCGGAGAAAAAACGATGGACCGACCCGAAAGAGAATGTGGGCAGATGGGTGTCATCGTGATCGTTTCGACCGAAGGGTCGATGATGGGCCCCCCTGCCGAAAGCGAATAGGCGGTCGAACCGGTCGGGGTGGCAAAAATGATGCCGTCCGCGCGGTATTCCCCCACCGTATCGACGCCGCAAAGCACACGGATATCAATAGCCCGTCCAAACTGCGTACGGCAGATGACCACGTCGTTGATTGCGTAGCCCGTCACCTGCTGCGCGTTGGCACCAAAGACCGACATGCGCAGAACCATGCGGTTTTCAATGTCATAATCGCCGGTTTTAAGCATGTCCAGCGCCGAAAGGTCGCCCGCCTCCATCTGAGAAAGAAAGCCCAGCCGACCGGAATTAATACCTAAAATCGGTTTGTCGTAGCGCATGGCAACACCGGCCTGATGGAAAATAGTGCCGTCGCCGCCGATGGCAATGACGGCGTCGCAGGTGTTTAACAGCGTTTCAAGGTCGTCGATAGCAATATCGGCACAGCAGCCGAGCGCTTCGGCGTCGCCCCCCGACAGCATGGGCACAAGGCCGCAGTCTTTGAGGCGGGCCACCGCCTCTTGGGTGCACTGCAGCGCATTGGCGAGCTTCAGGTTTGGGCAAAGCAAGATTTTTTCCATCATTTAAGTTGCGCTTAAGACCTCATGCGCATCCTCCACAATTTTTAGGGCATCGTTCAAAGCTTGCCCGTCCGGCGTCTCGCGAACGAGATAAAGCAGATATTCGATATTCCCTTCCGGCCCTTTTACGGGTGAAAAGGATAATCCCTTTACATTAAACCCAAGCGTTTTGGCGCAGCCAATCACCTTTTCAATCACGGCAAGATGGACGCGCCGGTCGCTGACGACGCCTTTTTTGCCGACCTGATCGCGCTGGGCTTCAAACTGCGGCTTTATCAGGCAGACGACCGCGCCGCCGGGCTTTAATAATTGATACGCTACCGGCAGCACCAGTGTCAGCGAAATAAACGAAACGTCGATGCTGATAAAATCAACCGGTTCTCCGATATCCGCCAAGGTCAGATGACGCACATTGGTGCGCTCGCGGTTGACGACCCGCGCATCCTGACGCAGGCTCCAGGCCAGCTGGCCGTAACCCACGTCAAAGGCGTAGACCTTTTTAGCGCCGTTCTTCAGCATGCAGTCGGTAAAACCGCCGGTGGAAGCACCAAAGTCGCAGCAGGCGGCATCTTGGAGACCCAGCGGAAACACCGCCAGCGCCTTTTCAAGCTTTAATCCGCCGCGGCTGACATACCGCAGCGCGTCGCCCCTGACCTCAATGGCGGTATCTTCCTTATAGTCTTCCCCCGATTTATCTGCTTTTTGTCCGGCGGCATACACCCTGCCCGCCATAATAAGCGCCTGTGCCTGAGACACATCGGGCGCCAGGCCGCGCTCGACCATCAGCGCATCCAGCCGTTTTTTCATGTTAACACGCACCTGTCATTCGTCCATTTGCCGCAGCAGCGAAATAAGCCCGTCGGCGTCGAGCCGCAGCGTATGCAGCGCGCTCTCAACCGCGCTTTGCGGCACAAAGCCGTCAATGGCATGCAGTGCGGTTTTGCCCCGGTAACCTTCAAGCGAGAGCGCGGCAATAAATTGCATGCCTAAGCCGCCGCTGCGAATACCCTCTTCGGCAAAAAGAATCTTGTCATATTTTGCCGCCGCCGTGACCGCGCCGCCGTCGAGCGGCAGCACGCGGTTGAGCTTGATAACAGCGGTATCCCCCAGCCAGTCGGCCGCTTCCTTGGCGGCGGCAAAGGTTCTGCCATAGGTGACAATCGCCCGGCTGTTGCCGGAGGGCGCATATTCGTCAAAGGTCCTGCCGGTTGAGGGACACTGAGCCAGCAAGGGACTCTCGCTCCCTCTGGGATAGCGCACCGCAACGGGGCCGTCGTAATCGTTTAACGCGCTTTTAAGCATGGCCTTCAGCTCGGCAAAATTAGCGGGCGCCAGCACCGCCACACCCGGAATGGTCGACAGAAAGGCGACGTCAAAAATGCCCTGATGCGTTTCGCCGTCATCGCCGACAATACCGGCACGGTCAACACCCAGCACAAGGTGCCGTTTCTCGATTGCCGCATCGTGAATCAGCTGGTCATAGCCGCGCTGTAAAAAGGTGGAGTAGATGGTAAACACAGGCAGCATACCGCCCGCCCCCAGCGCACTGGCAAAGGTTACGCCGAATTCCTCGGCGATGCCCACGTCGTAATACCGGCCGGCCTTTTTAAACCGCCTGCCGAAATATTGCAGGCCGGTGCCGTGCTCCATCGCCGCCGTAATCGCGCAGATGCGGGGGTTGTCTTCCGCCAAGCGAACCAGCTCTTTGCCAAACACCGAAGAAAAGCTTTCTCCCGCCGCGTTAAGCGGTTGGCCGGTTGCGATGTCAAAGCGCGAAACGCCATGGTAGGCCCC
>JAEWMM010000148.1 GCA_023457175.1 Bacillota bacterium
GGAAAGCCCTGCGTCGTGCGCGCTGAGGTTTTCAAGAAATCGCGTGAACAGCGTATTCGAAAAGGTCTGTCTGTTTTCAAGGTGGAGGCCGGCGACGGCGAAGAAACGTTGCTGCTCACCTTTTTTAACACCAAATTTGTGGTGGACGCCCTCAAAACAGGGCAGAGCTATCTGTTTTACGGCGTCATGGGCGGCACGCTGCTTAAAAGAGAAATCAGCGCGCCGCAGATTTTGCCGGAGCGCTGGCTGGGTCGGCTGATGCCGGTCTATTCGGTCTGCGCGGGATTGTCGTCCCGCACGGTGGCGCAGGATGTCCAGCGGGCGATAGCCGCGCTGTCCGGACCTGTGCCGGATACGCTGCCGCAGACCTTGCGTGAAAACGCCGGGCTGCCGGAGCTGGATGCGGCCATCCGAATAGTGCATGCGCCAGAGTCGCTGCCGCAATGCGAAGCGGCACGCGGGCGCATTCTTTTTGAGGAGCTGCTGGTTTTTTCAGCCGCTATGCTGCGGCTGCGCTCGTCTCGTGTCAATCAGCAGACAACGCCGTTAAAGCTGGGCAACATGCAGGCGTTCTTTGACAGCCTGCCCTTTACCCCGACGAAGGGACAGCTGGCGGCGATTGACGATATCCAACACGATTTAACCGCTGGAACGGTGATGAACCGCTTGATTCAGGGCGACGTTGGCTCGGGTAAGACGCTTGTGGCTGCTGCGGCTGCCTACACGCTGTGGCAAAACCACCGGCAGACCGCGCTGATGGCCCCGACCGAGCTGCTGGCCGAACAGCACTGCAAAACGCTGACGCAGATACTGTCGCCCTTTGGCATCCGCGTCGCCTTGATAACCGGCTCGCTCAAAGCGGCAGCGCGGCGCGCGCAAGGGGCGCAGATTGCGGCGGGCGAATACGACGTTGTCGTCGGCACCCATGCACTGCTCTCCGGCAGCGCCGAATTTGCGTCACTGGGCTTGGCCATTACCGACGAGCAGCACCGGTTTGGCGTGGCGCAGCGCGCAGCGCTTACCGCAAAGGGTGAAGCGGTGCACACGCTGGTCATGAGCGCCACGCCGATACCGCGCACCCTGTCGCTGATTCTATACGGCGATCTCGATGTCTCGCTGATTAAAGAGCTGCCGCCCGGCAGAACGCCGGTGGCGACCTACCGCATCGACTCGGTCAAGCGGGCGCGCGCCTTCGGCTTTATACGCGACCGACTCGACGAGGGGCGGCAGGCTTATATTGTCTGCCCGCTGGTCGAGACGCAGGAAGAAAATAGCCAAGCGCTGCCCGGCCCGCCGCTGCACGCCGCTGGGGATTATGCCAAGGAGCTGGCCGAGAGCGCGTTTAAGAATTATACCGTCGGCCTTTTGCACGGTAAAATGAAGCCCGCCGACAAAGAGCGGGTCATGGCGCGCTTTGCGTCGGGGGAGACACAGTTGCTTGTCTCTACCACCGTCATCGAGGTGGGCGTGGATGTGCCCAACGCGGCGGTCATGCTGATTGAAAACGCCGAGCGCTTCGGGCTTTCTCAGCTGCATCAGCTGCGAGGGCGGGTCGGGCGCGGCCAGCACGCCGCCCATTGTATTCTTGTGACCGATTCTAAAAGCCAGTCCACCGCCGAACGTCTGGCGGCCATCAGTGCCACGAACGACGGCTTTCGCATCGCCGAGGAGGATCTGCGGCTGCGTGGTCCGGGCGATATTCTGGGCGCGCGGCAGCATGGCCTGCCGGGACTTGAAAACGCCGATCTCGCGCAGGACGCCGCGCTCTTTTCAAAGGCGCAGCAGGCCGCGGCGGCGCTGTTGCGCCATGATCCCGGCCTGAGCATGCCTGAGCACGCCGGTATTGCGCAGGGCGTCCACCGGCTGATCGCGCAGGTGGGGGAGCGGCCCAACTAGGGCGCTTTAAAAGTTCAGCCTTGGGGCATTTGGTGGATAAGCGGTTACTGTGTGGTGCACATTGTTGCATTGCGTACTTGCGTTGGTGCTTGTTGGCGCACCGTTCTTTTTGCTCACAAGAGATCTGGCGCCTAAAGTCCCGGAGCTCGCCCAAAAAAGACATAGCTTTTTGTATTTAGCAAATAATTTAGGTTTTGATTATCCCGTAACAATGGAGGCTTTTAGTATGGAAATGCTGGAAATCAAAAGCAATGCATTCAATGAAGGCGCATGGATACCTGTTAAGAATTCTGCTCGTGGGCAAGACTTATCTCCGGATTTTAAAATAAGCGGGATTGCTTCAAATGCAAGATCTATTGCGATTACTTTAGACGATGCGTCACACCCGATTTTTCCGAACTATAACCATTGGGTGATATGGAATATCCCGGTACAGGAGTTTATTCCAGAGGGAATACCTGCTGGTAAACTTGTTGACAGTTTGGGTGGCGCCGTACAGGGCGTTGCATATGGAAAGAACGGATACAAAGGTCCAAAACCGCCATTTAAATCTATTCATAGATATGTGTTTACTGTTTATATCTTGGACAGCAAATTTGATTTGGCGGCAAAGAGCAAAAAGCGGGACCTGATTGCAAAAATTAACGGACATATTTTGCAACAGGCTACCCTTTCGGGAAAATTTCAAAGCCGTCGATAGTTAAATGTTAATAAAAAATGGCTGATCCAATTTGTACGAGATGCATAAACTCTATGAGAATAAGTTGAATTCCAATTTAGCGATTAAACCATGAGCAATACTTCTTTGACGCCCAAAATCCTTTTTACACTATTTTTCTTAAAAAGACATATCTTCCGTCAAAAGGGAGCAACGCCTCATAACAC
>JAEWMM010000149.1 GCA_023457175.1 Bacillota bacterium
GTCTTACCCGGCGGCTTTACATCGGCCGTTTGCCGTTATTTTGCTTTGGATTCCACTTCGGCACAGCGGCCCCGATAAACGCGTCAACCGGCATGGTGCCCTTGTCGCCCTCCCTGCGGGAGCGGACGGCCACGCCGCCTGCCTCGATCTCCTTTTCTCCGATAACCAGCATGTAAGGAATTTTCTCAAGCTGCGCCTCGCGAATCTTATAGCCGATCTTCTCTCGGCGCTCGTCGACCGTCACGCGAAGGCCGCGGGCGCGCAGCTTTTTGGCCACCTCGTTGGCGTAAGCGCTCTGGTTGTCGCCGATGGGCAGCACGCGCACCTGCTCGGGCGAGAGCCACATAGGCAGCGCGCCGGCGTACTTTTCAAGCAGCAGCGCCATGGTGCGCTCGTAGCAGCCCAGCGACGTGCGGTGGATGATATAGGGGTATTTCTTTTCGCCGTCGGCGTCAATATAGGTCATATTGAACTGCCGCGCAAGCATAAGGTCTATCTGAACGGTGATCAGCGTATCCTCTTTGCCGTGCACATTCTTGATCTGAACGTCAAGCTTGGGGCCGTAGAAGGCGGCCTCACCGACGGCCTCCTTGTAGGGAATGCCCATATGATCAAGGATATTGCGCATAAGGCCCTGCGCTTCGTCCCACATCTCAGGGGTGCCGATATATTTTTCGGTGTCGTTGGGGTCCCACTTTGAAAAGCGGTAGGTCAAATCGTCGATGAGGCCTAAATCGGTCATAACCTCCTGCAGCAGCCGGACGCAGCCGCGAAACTCCTCCTCAAGCTGCTCGGGGCGCATGACCAGATGACCCTCGGAGATCGTGAACTGACGCACACGGATCAAGCCGTGCATCTCGCCCGACGATTCGTTTCTGAACAGCGTCGACGTCTCGCCGTAGCGGATCGGCAGGTCGCGGTAGGAGTGCATGTCGTTGAGGTAGACCTGATACTGGAACGGGCAGGTCATCGGGCGCAGCGCAAACACTTCTTTGTCCTTCTCCTCGTCGCCCAGCACAAACATGCCGTCCTTGTAATGATCCCAGTGGCCCGAAACCTTATACAGGTCGGACTTTGCCATGAGCGGCGTGCGGGTCATGACATAGCCGTACTCGTTTTCTTCCTTGTCCTGAATATAGCGGTTTAATATCTGGAACAGCTTGGCGCCCTTGGGCATCAGATGCGGCAGACCCTGACCGACATAATCGGAGGTACAAAAATATTTAAGCTGGCGGCCGATGATGTTGTGGTCGCGGCGCTTGGCCTCCTCCACCGCGGCGAGGTACGCCTCAAGCTCACTCTTCTTGGGGAACGCCGTGCCATACACGCGACAGAGCATCTTGTTCTTTTCGCTGCCGCGCCAGTAGGCGCCGGTGCAGGCGGTCAGCTTAAAGGCTTTAATGGAGCCGGTGCTCATCAGGTGCGGGCCTGCGCAGAGATCGGCAAAGTCGCCCTGCACATAAAAGCTGATCTTCTCGCCCTTGCCGGCGTGCTCGTTGATGAGCTCCAGCTTATAGGGCTGATCCGCCATCTTGAGAAGCGCGTCGGGCACATCCAGCTCAAGCTTTTCAAGCGGAATATCCTCCTTGACGATTTTAGCCATCTCAGCCTCGATCGCGCTGAGCTGCTCAGTTATAAAGGAGGACGGCACGTCAAAATCGTAGTAAAAGCCGTTGTCAATCGCGGGGCCGATGGCAAGCTTCGCCTCAGGGAACAATCGCTGCACCGCCTGCGCCAGAACATGCGAGGCCGTGTGCCAGAACGCCTTTTTGCCGTCCGAATCCTCAAAGGTCAGAATCTCCACCGAACAGTCCATTTCAACCGGCGTGCGCAGGTCGCAGACCTTGCCGTCTATTTTAGCCGCACAGGCGGCCTTGGCCAGACCCGCGCCAAGCGCGGCGGCAATCTGAGCGACCGTCGTGCCGCGATCAAATTCCTTAACAACGTCGCCTTTTAAAGAAATCTTCACCATAATATTCTTCCTCTCTTTCTCGATTTTTGCGTTTAATCCGCCGGTACTCAATCCACAGTAAATTTTTGCGGCACTTGGCTGGCCCGGCTAAATATTCGGCTCTGTTTGGCGATCGCCGCATAAACGGCACGCCAAACGGCCCTTAAATAAAAACAAAAAGCCCCACCCCGGCACGGGGTGAAGCAATACAAAATCGTAACTCCACGGTTCCACCCGAATTGCATCTATTCTGCCCGTTAAAGGCAAAAAAGATACCACTCTGCCGGCCGTTAACGCTGCCGCTGCGGCGAACTTGGGGATGCGCACACCCTTATACAGAGCCGGCGCATGCCTTAATTTCGCACTCAGGGGTGGTAGCCCGTTGCAAAAACACATAAAGACCGCTCTCAGCCTGGCGGCGGTCTGTCTCTGGTATGACTTTTTGCGGGCCTCCCCGTCAAAGTTTTGACTGGATGAAGCTTTGCCTTGATACTATCACTACGCTGTGCGCTTGTCAACAGCTTTTCTGACGCTGCGTCGTTTTTCCTTTTAAATCGCCGGGCGTATACTTTTTTCACGCGCATAACCTCGTCATAATAACCTCACATTAGTAATGTATATTTTATCAGAACAAAAAATGTGCGTGTCAACGTACGGGGCAAAAAATTATGTTATGTAAAATTTATCCTGAACATTAAACGCCCGATACAACGCAAGAATAATTGTGCGGCAACCGTTATCCGGTAAACTTTTTTACACATGCCGCCAGATCTGCTTTTTTATACACGTCTCTGTTTTTATAATATATTGTAAAAAAACAGGATATAATCAGGAATTTGCAATCAGCCAACGGGGTGCGCGCATCTTTTGCCCAATTAAGCGGCCGATTTGAAGCCGTTAGTAAGGGCAGGTTTTACGTTTAAAATTTCTTGACAGAAATCTAATAAAAATGTAAAATATTTTTG
>JAEWMM010000150.1 GCA_023457175.1 Bacillota bacterium
CCTTTGTTCCGGCCATCAGCATGCTGCTGCCCAACCAGTTTAAGTAAAGGAGAGAGATTTATGAAGATGACATTCCGCTGGTTTGGCTCTGACAGCGATAAAATTACGCTGCGCCAGATCAAGCAGATTCCCGGCACCTCGGGGTTGATGGGCTTATTGGATAAGGCCGCCGGCGTGGTCTGGACTGAGGAAGAGATCAAGGCTTATGTCGACGAGGTGCACGCCGCCGGGCTGGAGTGCGAGGTCATCGAGAGCGTTAATGTCCATGAGGACATAAAGATGGGACTGCCGACCCGCGATAAATATATTGAGAATTATTGCGCCACCATTCGCAATCTGGCAAAGTACGGCGTCAAGGTTATTGTGTACAACTTTATGCCGGTTTTCGACTGGCTGCGCACCGATCTGGCGCACCCGATTGAAGAGGACGGTTCGAACAGCCTGTATTTTGATGAGAAAGAATTGGGCAATATGACGCCGCTTGAGATTGTGCGCCGCACCGCAGAGAAAAGCAACGGCTTTTCGCTGCCCGGCTGGGAGCCGGAGCGCTTGGCCGAGCTTGAGACGACGCTCAAGCGCTACGAGGGCCTGACGCCCGACATGCTGCGCGAGAATTACAAGTATTTTCTCGACGGTATCATCCCGACCTGTGAGGAATGCGGCGTTGTGATGGCCTGCCATCCCGACGATCCGGCCTGGCCTATCTTCGGCCTGCCGCGTATCGCGCACAGTAAAGAAGATTTTGACAAAATTGTCAAGCTGCACGATTCGCCCAGCAATACCGTGTGCCTGTGCACCGGCTCTTTGGGTTCCAACCCCGAAAACGATATCCCCGCTATCATTCGCCATTTCGGCGAGAGGGGGCGCATCGGCTGCATGCATGTGCGAAACGTCAAATATCTGGGACATCATCATTTCCGCGAGGCCAGCCATCTGTCCTCCGATGGCGATTTGGATATGTTTTCCATCATGAAGGCCGTTTATGACACCTGCCCGGATACTTATGTGCGCCCCGACCACGGTCGCATGATCTGGGATGAAACCGGACGCCCCGGCTACGGCCTGTACGACCGCGCACTTGGCATCACCTATCTCAACGGCCTTTGGGAGGCCATTGATAAGATGTCGAACAAGTGAGGAGGTAATCTCATGAAGCTGAGCTTTAAGGGGATACAGGATCGCGCCTCGTGGGAGGCTGCCGGTGTGGCCCTGCCGGACTTTGACTGGCGAAAAATGGCCGAAGCAACCGAAAAAGCGCCGGTCTGGGTGCATTTTGGCGCAGGGAATATTTTCCGAGGCTTTATCGCCAGACTCCAGCAGTCGTTGCTTGAGCAGGGCTTGAGCGAGACCGGCATTCTTGCGGCGGACACCTTTGATTATGATATTATCGACAAAATATACGATCCGTTTGACGCCATGACGCTGATGGTCAGCCTAAAGCCGGACGGCGGCATGGAGAAAAGCGTCGTTGCTTCAATTGCGAAGGGCCTGCGCGCGGGCGGCGCTTATCCTGAGGATATGGCACAGCTTAAAAGCGCGTTTCAGTCGTCCTCGCTGCAGATGGTCAGCTTTACTATCACCGAAAAGGGCTATGCGCTGAATAATTTGCAGGGGGAATTCTTCCCCTTTGTCGCGGCGGACTTTGAAAACGGGCCGGAGCAGTGCACCCACGCCATGAGCATGGTGACCGCCCTGCTGATTGAGCGCTATAAGGCGGACGCTGCGCCGCTGGCAGTCGTCAGCATGGATAACTGCTCGCACAATGGCGAAAAGCTGCGCACGAGCGTGCTGACGGTGGCGCAAAAGTGGCATGAAAACGGCTTTGTGGACGACGGCTTTTTGGTCTGGATTCAGGACGAGGGCCAGGTGTCCTTCCCATGGACAATGATCGACAAGATTACGCCGCGCCCCGCCAAGGTTGTGGAGGAGGCGCTTGCCCAGGACGGCATTGAGGACATGGCGCCGGTTGTTACGTCGAAAAATACCTTCATCGCGCCGTTTGTCAATGCCGAGGTGCCGCAATACCTTGTGGTGGAGGATAACTTCCCCAATGGGCGGCCGCCGCTTGAGAAGGCCGGCGTCTATATGGCCGACCGCCAGACCGTCAACGATACCGAGCGTATGAAGGTGACGACCTGCTTAAACCCCCTGCACACCGCACTGGCCGTTTACGGCTGCTTGCTGGGATACGACAGCATCGCCGCCGAGATGAACGATCCTGAGCTCAAGGCGCTGGTGGAGCGCATTGGCTACGACGAGGGCATGCCGGTCGTCGTAGACCCCGGTATTCTGTCGCCAGAGGCCTTTATCCGCGAGGTGGTCGAGCAGCGCCTGCCCAATCCCTTCATTCCCGATACGCCCCAGCGCATCGCCACCGACACGAGCCAGAAAGTCTCAATCCGCTTTGGCGAGACGATTAAGGCGTATGCGCAACGGCCCGATCTGGACGTACAGAGCCTGACCTTTATTCCACTGGCGCTTGCGGGCTGGCTGCGCTATCTGCTGGCGGTGGACGATCAGGGCGCGCCGATGACCTGCAGCAGCGACCCGATGCTCGCGCAGCTTCAGGCGCAGCTTGAGGGGGTTACGCTGGGCAACCCCGACAGCCTTGGCAACAGGCTAAAAACCGTTCTCTCAAACCCGGTTATTTTCGGCGTCGATTTGACGGCGCTGGGCTTGAGTGGAAAGATTGAAGCCATGCTGCGCGAGCTGCTCGAAGGCCCCGGCGCCGTGCGCAAAACGCTGAAGAAATATTTATAAGCCGGGCGTCCTCAAAAGCCTAAAGCTTTGGAACATGTTGCCAAGAATATCCGCCGCTGCGTCGAAAAAAGCGCTGAATACATGTGGCATTTCTGTGCATTCGCCTTGGGCTTATGCTTTTTTGGCAAATTTGCCACTATTTTTGGCTTTTAAGAAACGTCCTAGTATACTAGCTCTTGACGCAAGGCTGCGAATCTTGTAAACTTGCAGGAGGAACTATGGGAGGCGAAAAATAATGCACTTAACAAAGCGTCTTCCACGTGAGACCGGACGGGACTATGCGCTGCGCACGCTCAAAGAGAACATTATTCGTTTGGAGCTTGAGCCTGGATGTATGGTCAGCGAGAATGAGCTGGCGGCGGAGATGGGTCTGTCCCGCACGCCGGTGCGCGAAGCGCTGATTGAGCTCTCGAAAGTCAGAATTGTGGAGATATTTCCCCAAAAAGGCAGCGTTGTGTCGCTGATTGATTATAATCTCGTCGAGGAATCGCAGTTTATGCGCCGGGTGCTTGAATGTGCGGTGGTGGAGCTTGACTGTACCAAGGCCACCGCCGAAGACTTAACCAAGCTGCGTGAGAATGTGCGGCTTCAGGCGTTTTATGTCAACGGCGGCGATACCGACGGCATGCTGCTGGAGCTGGATGACCAGTTTCACAAAATGCTGTTCGATATTGCACAAAAACCGCAGGTTTTTACGCTGATGCGCAATATTGCCATCCATTTTGACAGGGTGCGCAGCATTACGCTGTCGGACATCAAGCCGTCCAAAGTGGTTCAGGCGCATAGCAATATCGTTGAGGCCATTGCCAACCGCGATCCTACGGCGGCCCGTATGTATATGGAGCAGCATCTCAACCAGTACCGGGCGGTGGAAAAATCGGTTCGGGAACGGTACCCGGATTATTTTAAACAAGCGTTATAAGGTTTGGGCTAATTCCCTGAACCGGGTTATAAAAGAGGGGGCGCAGGATTGTACGATCCTGCGCCCCCTCTTTCAGCTTATTTACCGTGAACCGCATTCTTCTGGCCGCGTGCGGAAGACGTGGCGTTGCCGGCAAGGATGACGGCAGGCTCCACCTGAATGGTGCTGCTGGCGGGATAACTGCCCTTGATGACATAGTTGAAAAGCACCTGAGCGGCCTGATAGCTCTGCTCGGCTATTTTTTTGTCGATAACAGCGGTCAGCGTGCCAAGCGCGAGAAGTTCAACGCTTTCAGTAAAGCGGTCGTTTCCGACCAGCTTAACCTTGCCTGCAAGGCCAAACGTCTCCAGCACGCGACCCATTTGTACCGTATGCCGCGCGCTGCTGGCATAAATGGCATAGACATCAGGGTGCTGTGAGAGCAACGCCTGCACCTGCCGGCCAGCGCTGTCGGCGTCGGCGCTGTAGGCGGTAAGCAGCGTGACGTTCGGCGCGCGCCGCGCCAAATATTGGGTAAAGCCGGTCACGTTGTAGTACTGGTCGACCATCGAAAAGCTGCCGACAGGGTTGCCGGTCACAATTATTTTACCCGTTAATTCACCGGGATAAAAGGCGCAGAGCAGCTCGGCGGCCAGGCTGCCGGCCAGCTCGTCATAGGCCTTGACGCAGCAAAGCCGGATGTCGGGATAAAGGTTGGCCCCCACCAGCGTGATGGGCACCCCTTTTGCGGCCAGTTTTTCAAGAAAATATGAGGACTGGCTGTGATCCACCGCAATGGTCAACAG
>JAEWMM010000151.1 GCA_023457175.1 Bacillota bacterium
GCCTTAGCCAGACCGGCCTGAATAAAAGTTGGAGAGCAAGTGGTGGAATATTGGTGTGTTCTCAAGATGCGTACAGCCAGTCTTTCAGCGGCGGCGATATACCCGATTCGCCAGCCCGTCATCGCAAAGGTTTTGGAAAATCCGCTAATGATGATCGCACGATCCTTCATGCCGGGGAAAGAGGCAATTGAGGTAAACTCGGCGTCTTCATAGGTCAGCCGGCTGTATATTTCGTCGGCCAGAATCATAAAGTTATGCTCCACCGCCAGCTCACACAGCGCCTTGAGCGCTTCATAGCCAAACACCGCGCCGGTCGGGTTGCTGGGGTTGTTGAGCATGAGCATCTTGGTCTTGTCGGAAATAGCCGCCCTGACCGCATTGAGATTGATCTGAAAGCCGTTTTTGGCATCCAGCGGCACGTCCACGTAGGTAGCGCCGCACATATTGACCAGGCATTTATAGGAGACAAACGCCGGCGACAGGACAATGACCTCATCCCCTTCATCCACAAAGGTGAAAAGCGCGTTGTTCAGCGCCTCCGCCGCACTGCTGGTAACGATGATTTCGGTCTCAGGGTCATAACCGATACCCGTCTCTTTTCTGATGTATCCCGCAAGCACCTGACGCAGCGCGGGATATCCCCGGTTGGAGGTATAGTGGGTCTGGTTATTGCAGATGGCCTCTATGGTGGCTTCCTTAATATCTGACGGCGTGTTAAAGTCTGGTTCCCCCGCGCTGAACGGGATAACCGGAAGCCCCTTGCTGCGCATGGCGGTTGCCCGATCCAGAATAGCGCGGATGGGGGAGGCCTCCACCTTTGCCAACCGCCGCGCGCCGACGGCAAAATCGTAATTGCTCTGCATATGCTTTACCCCTTTTCATTAATTTGGGCCCTGCTGCCGGTTGCCTTTGTTAAACAGGCCTTGATGATAAAACAAAAAACGGTACCCCACCGCTTATTTAATGCGCTTTCAGGAGTAGACGCTTTTATCAACCACGTCGGGCCACTGCTCGCCCTGTAGTACCGCAAGGCACCCTTTTGCGCACTGCACCGACATACGGTCGAGCGCCTCTCTGCTCAGCGCCGCCATGTGCGGCGTAACGATCAGATTTTTGGCGCCGAACAGCGGATTTTCAGTCTTGGCAGGCTCCTCACTGAAAACATCGACCCCCGCTCCCGCGATAATGTTCTCATTAAGTGCGTCGGCAAGGTCCGCTTCATTGACAATGGCCCCCCGGCTGGTATTGATCAGCAGCGCCGTTTTCTTCATCATTCGCAGCTCGGGAGCAGAAATCATATTCTTCGTTTGCGCAGTCAGCGGATTGTGGATGGTTATGATATCGCATTCCCGCAGAAGCCGATGCATGTCCTCATAGTACTCGCAGCCGGCTGCCTCAACCTTCTGACGATTGCCGGAATGACTGAAACCGGCAACCCGCATTCCGACGGCCCGGCAGATCTCGGCCACAATCCGGCCGATTTCCCCCACCCCGATAATGCCGACTTTTTTATCGTAGAGCTCAAATGCTTTTTTCGCGTCACGAATTTTCCAGTTTCCCGCCCTGAGCGCACAGTCCGACTCGATGAAATTTTTAGAGAGCGCAAACATCATTGCAACCGTGTGCTCGGCGACCGAGCGATGGTTGGCCCCCGGCGTGAACACCACCGGAATTTTGAGCGCTGCTGCATGCGCCACGTCAACGTTGTCGTATCCAACCCCGGTTCTTCCAATGACCTTTAGCTTGGGGCAGCCGTCAATAATCGAGGCATCGCATATTCCGACCCGGATGATAAATGCATCCGCATCCCGCAACTGGTCCAGATAGGCGGAAGGTTCGGCAGAGTTGGCGATAAAAAGCTCGGCGCCGCTCTCTTTGAGAAGTTCCATCCCGGCCTGACTCAACGCGTGGGTCAAAACAACCTTCATAGTCTAATTCCTCCATCTTCCAATCATAGTAGAACGGCAGGCCTTTGCCCGCTGCTCCCGCAGGCTACTTCTTTGCCCCTGTATAGTCGTACCAGCCTTTCTGGGTCTTTTTTCCGAATTCGCCTCTCTTAAATTTTTCAATAACCAGCGGACTGGGCTTGTCGTATTCGTCGCCGCTTTCGGCATACCGGTCACGGCGGACATAGTAGTTGACGTCAATACCCGTCAGATCCATCAAACGAAACGGCCCCATCGGATAGCCAAGCCCTTTTTCACACGCGGTGTCAATATCCTCCACCGTGGCAATCCCTTTTTCAAGCAACAGACAGGCCTCCCTCGTGACAGCCGCGTTGATGCGGTTGGCAACAAATCCCGGTATCTCCTTATTGATGATAATGGGCTGCTTGCCCGTATTGCGCGCAAATGCATAAGCGGCCTGAATCGTGTCCTCGGATGTGTGCGGCCCCCGCACAATTTCAACGAGCTCCATGACGAGCGCGGGATTGAAATAATGAATGTTCAACAGCCGCTCGGGATTTTGCGTTACATCGGCAAATTTTGAGCTGACCATATTCGAGCTGTTCGTGGCTAAGATAGCATCGCAGCCGGTCAGTCTGCTGATGCGCTCAAACAGTTGGCGTTTAACCTCAAGGTCCTCAATAATCGCCTCGATAATAAGGTCGGCCTGTGCGGCGGAAGCGTCAACATCCTGAGAAAAAACCAGATTACCGGAAATTTTATCGGATTCCTGCTGCGTGATACGGCCCTTGGCAACCCGTCCCGCCAGATAGTCGGCGGCCCAGATCCGGGCCTGCTCCACCGCTGCGGAAAAAGAGTCGCAAAGAATTACCTTATATCCGTGCGCACGGCCATTTAAAACGGTGTTCATGGCAATTTGCCGGCCCATTGCGCCCGCGCCGATAACGGCAACGGTATTGATGCGGTCAATGGTCATAAAACATACCCCCTTATAATAATGCCTGCAATACTGCAAAGCTAGTCCAACCGTTCGATTATTGCTGCCATCGCCTGTCCGCCGCCAATGCATAGTGTGGCGAGTCCGAAGCGGCCGCCGGTGCGCTGCAGGTTGTGCAGCAG
>JAEWMM010000152.1 GCA_023457175.1 Bacillota bacterium
CTCCAAGGTGCAAGACCCCGTTATCTGTTTTCCGGCGCCGATTGTCATGGCGTAATCCATTCCCGCCCAATTGCCTGCTGCGTGCCTCAGCAACCATTTGGCTATCAGCCCACGTTTTATACATAAAATCGTTCCGAATGTGTGACTTTTTAACTAAATTCATTTTTCTATACATTTTTGCTAGTAAACACGCAGAAAGTCTGATAAAATAAATACAAATAAATTGCAAGCTCAAGAAAGGATCCTGCATGACAAAGCTACTTGACGCTGCTTCTGCCCCCAACAACGCCCAGATTGCAAAACGAATGTGCTTTATTCTTGCACTTTCGTTAATTGTCGCCGGATTTGCCCTGGAAACGCCAAAAAACATTTTAGACGGTCTTATCGCATATATTCTTTGTTCAGACATTTTAATTACAGATTATTTCGTCATCGGCTCCATCGGTGCAGCGCTGGTGAATGCCGGCATCGTGACGTTAATTTCAATCGGCCTGACGCTGCTGATTAAAACACCCTATAACGGCAGCACCATTTCGATGATGTTTTTAATGGCGGGCTTTTCGCTGTTTGGAAAAAACCCCATTAACATTTTGCCGTTTTTTCTCGGCGTCTGGCTCTATGCAAGGGTTAAGGGGCAGCCAATGGCCCGCTATACCAACGCAGCGCTCTTTTCGACAACGCTGGCGCCAATTGTCAGCGACGTCCTGCTTAAAACCCCCGTGCATCCGTTACTGCGCCTGCCGCTGGCAATAAGCGTAGGCGCCCTGATTGGTTACATAATTATTCCGTTGGCCGAGCACGCTTTCTCAACCCATATGGGCTACACCCACTTTAACTACGGCTTTACCGGCGGGCTCATGGCGCTGATGCTCGCGTCGGTCACACAGGCGATGGGCGGCTCAATTCAGACTGCCATGATCTGGTATGACGGTGTTCCAACCTCGATGCTGATTTATCTTATCGCACTCATCGTAGTGCTGATTGCGGTCGGTTTTGTGTTGTGCGGCTTTAACCTGCGAACCTACTGGCGCATTATGCGCCACTCGGGGCGATCCCCCACCGATTTTGTCATCACCGACGGCATCGGCGCGACGATGATGAACATGGGGCTGATGGGCAGCGTCTCACTGAGCTATGTGCTGCTGGTGGGCGGTGACCTCAACGGTCCCGTGTGCGGCGCTGTGCTCACGGCCATCGGCTTTGGCGCGGCCGGTGAGCATCCGAAGAACTCCACCCCCATCATGCTCGGCGTCTGGCTTGCCTCACATGTGATGGTTTCCAACGAGACCGACCCCGGCATGCTGCTGGCAGCGCTATTTGGTACCGCGCTTGCGCCGATAGCCGGTCAGTTCGGCTGGTTTTACGGCATTGTCGCCGGTTTTTTGCATGCTGCCGTGGTGCTCGCGGTCGGCGCGCCCTGTGGTGGCTATAACCTTTACAATAACGGCTTTTCGGCAGGGCTGGTCGCGCTGGTCATGGTGTCTTTAATTCAGGGCATTTCGCTGCGGGGACGCAACCCCGACCGTTAAAGCCATGGGCTGGCCGCGCGCGCCTATTACAGGAATATAGCCAAACTGACTATATTATGAGCAGAAGGGGTAAAATGCCCCTTCTGCTTTGATTTGATCCTAATTCGAGATCACCGGGCTCAAATGCCATGCAGGCAGGGCCGGATTGGAGCTTATCAAGTATCGCAGCGCCCGCCCGAATATTAAAATTATTTTAACATTCAACCCCTCGGCCTGCCGCCGCTCTGGCCTCAAGCCGCAAATTTAGGGCTTTTCTTTTGTGACCCTGTGAGTTATGATAGGCTTTGAAAGGACGGATGTTAAAATGTCATTAACTATGAGCGCCGTTGGCTTTACCCTTTGTATTGCGCTGATCGTCGTCTGCGTCATCGTGGATAAAAAACAGGGTGAAGACCGTTGCCGGCTGATTATATCCATCGCCGGTATCGTCGCGATGATGTGCCTGTTTTTCCTGCTGGTAAATCTCCTGCTGGCCGCGGGTGTGCTGAAATAAGGCTTTTACTATGCATTCGGGCGGCCTTTTACGTTTTTCGCTATCGCATTTAACCATTTTTTCACAAATATAAAGCGCCGCCGACAAAGATTGACCTTTGTCGGCAGCGCTTTTTTATATTATAATTTAAACTCCTTAACCATTTGCAGATAAGGGAATTCCTGAAAGCCGAGCTTTTGGTACAGGCTTTTGGCCCGCAGGTTATCCGGCGTTATCTCCAGGCGCATGCGCGCGAGCGACGGGCCGTATTCCGCTTCAATGGCTGCAAACAGCGCGCGGCCCAGCCCCAGAGAACGGTATTGGGCACAGATGAAGGCCTCCTCAATCCAAACCGTCAGGCCGCCGCCCTCGCAGGAGAAGGTTTTGGCGATCAGCGCATAACCTGCCGGCTTGTCATTATGGATCAGCAGATATCCTTGCGCGTAGACGTCGGAGCGCATCATCTCGTCAAAGGTCGCCTCAATATTTTCCCTCGGAATGGTATGCTGCACCGCGTCGGAGTCGTAAAACTGCTGCACCAGCCCGATGTAAGCGTCCCGATCTCCAAGCTCAACCTTTCTGACCATTGTTTGCGCGTCACCTCTCGTATCATTCTAAAAGGGCAAGATGCCGTCTGCCCCTCTTCGCCGTTATAGCGGGCCTAACGCGGCTGTGCGTCCACTGTAGCCATATGCTCGACGAGCATGAGCACCTTGTTGGAATAACCCCATTCGTTATCGTACCACGCCAGCAGCTTGATGAAGTTGTCGTCGATCATAATGCCGGAACTGGCGTCAAAATTACAGGTATGGGTATCCCCCAGAAAATCCAGCGAGACCACCTGCTCGTCATAATAGGCCATAACACCCTTCATGCTGGTTTCGGTCGCCTTTTTGATTGCGGCGCAAACCTCGTCATAGGTTGTCGGCTTTTCCAGACGGGCTGTGAGATCCACCACCGACACGTCGGCGGCGGGAATACGAAACGACATGCCGGTCAGCTTGCCCTTAACCTCGGGAATGACCAGTCCGCACGCCTTTGCGGCGCCCGTCGTCGAGGGAATAATATTTCCGAACACCGAACGGCCGGTGCGCCAGTCCTTCATCGAGCGGGCATCCACCACCTTCTGCTTGGCGGTCGCGGCGTGAATCGTAGACATCAGTCCCTGAATGATGCCAAACTCATCGTTTACCACCTTGACCAGCGGCGCGAGGCAGTTGGTTGTGCAGGAGGCATTTGAAACCACCGTCATGTCGCTGGTGTAGCTGGTATGATTAACGCCCATGACAAAGGTTGGGGAACTATCCTTGGCCGGTGCGGTGATAACCACCTTTTTAGCGCCGGCGGCAAGGTGCGCGGCAGATTTTTCAGCCGTCACATAAGCGCCGGTCGACTCGACAATATATTCGGCCCCGACCGCGCCCCACGGCACATTGGCGGCGTCCACTTCGCTGAAAACAGGAATCTTGACCCCGTCGAAGCTTAAACCCTTTTCGTATACCTCCACCGTGCCGGGGTAACGGCCAAAAGTGGAATCGTACTTCATCATATACTTCATATACTCAAGGTCAACATTGCGGTAGTTGACGGCGCAGATTTCAAAGCGCTCCGGCATCGCCAATGCCTGCCGAAGCACAACCCTGCCGATTCTTCCAAATCCGTTAATGCCGATTTTTACTGCCATTATGAAATTCCTCCTGTCACAATCATGGGCATCCGCTACTATTGTGCTATTGTAACATGGTCCGAGAAATGTGGCTAGAGCGCGGATGGACAATAAATTGACCGTTTTAGTATAACAATTTGGTAATTTTCGTAAGCGAATCGGCAATTTGTGCTTTTTATCAAATTTTTGACGTTTATTTCTATCCAAAGGTACCAAAAGCAGCCCTACCGAGAATTTTTCTCCCGGTATGGCTGCTTTGCATAAATTCCAGTGATTTCTTACTGTGCGTCCACCGATGCCATATGCTCGATCAGCATAAGCACCTTGTTGGAATAGCCCCACTCATTGTCGTACCAGCTGATGAGCTTTACAAACTTTTCGTTGAGCAGAATGCTGGCCTTCGCGTCGAAAATAGAGGTGTGCGCGTCGGTGATAAAGTCGGAGGATACCACCTCTTCGTCGGTGTAACACATAATGCCCTTCATGTCGCCTGCCGCAGCTTTTTTAACCGCCTCGCAGATCGCGTCCATGGTGGCGGGCTTTTCAAGACGCGCGGTCAGATCCACAACCGAGACGTCAAGGGTGGGAACACGGAAGGACATGCCGGTCAGCTTGCCGTTTAATTCCGGGATAACCTTACCCACCGCCTTTGCGGCGCCGGTCGAAGCCGGAATGATGTTCCCGGAGGCCGCTCTGCCGCCGCGCCAGTCCTTCTTGGAGGGACCGTCCACCGTCTTCTGTGTCGCGGTGGTCGAATGCACTGTCGTCATCAGACCCTCGGCGATGCCAAACTCATCATGAATCACCTTGGCCAACGGCGCCAGGCAGTTGGTCGTGCAGGAGGCGTTCGAAACAATGGTCATATCCTTGGTATAAGTGTTGTTGTTGACGCCCATAACAAACATGGGGGCGTCGTTGGAGGGGGCCGAAATAACAACCTTCTTAGCACCGCCCGCAAGGTGCGCCTTGGCCTTGTCAACAGTGGTGAAGACACCCGTGGATTCCACAATGTACTGGGCACCGCAATCGCGCCATACAATTTCAGCGGGATCCTTGCATTCAAACACCGCTATCGGCTTGCCGTTAACGACAAGCTTGCCATCCTCCGCCGTTACAGTACCGTCAAAACGGCCGTGAATAGTATCGTATTTAACCATATAAACCATATACTCCGGATCAATAAACGGATCGTTGATGCCGACAACGTCATATTTATCCGGCTGCGCGACAGCGGCGCGGAAAACCAGACGACCAATACGTCCAAAGCCGTTAATACCAATTTTTATCGCCATTTTTGTTGCATCCTTTCAAAAATATATGATCTGCATTCTTATTTTGTTTATTTTATATCACATAATTTATACAATGACAATAGTAATTAAAATTTTTGGTATAAATCACACAAAATAGAGGCGTTTTTTTGGAAACCAATTTCACGTCAGCAGGATTCTGAGTCCAATTTTTCCTATATTTAGAAATTTTGTCGAATTTCGTTGTTTTGTGTCGAAGATTATGATATCATAAATTAACCCGTGGTGCTATTAAAAGATGAGAGATTTAATGCAGACGGG
>JAEWMM010000153.1 GCA_023457175.1 Bacillota bacterium
GTCATATCGCTGTAGGAATTACGCATGTTTTCGACAAAGATGCCGTATCCCCGTGCAGGGTCGTTGACAAACACATGAGTGACAGCGCCGACAAGCTTGCCGTCCTGAATAATCGGAGAGCCGCTCATCCCTTGAACGATGCCGCCGGTCACTTCCAGCAGGCGGGGATCGGTCACTTTAATCACCATGTTCTTTGTGGGGTTTGCGTCGGTTGTGGCAATGCGTTCGATCTGAATGTCGTAAGCCTGCGGTTGTTTGCCCTGTACCGTCGCATAGATGGTTGCAGCGCCTGCGTGAATCTCGCCCCTTGTCGCCAAGGGAACCGGCTCACACTGCACAGGCGGCATACTGCATTGGCCGTAAATGCCTGTCTCGTTGTTTTTAATCAAGCTGCCTATTACCTTGTTGTTGCCGAACACGCCGCGCAGCTCACCGGGGAAACCGCTTGAACCGCGGTTGACACCGGTGATGGTCACCTCAACCGCCTCGCCGCTTGAAAGCGGCATGATAGCGCCGGTGTCCACGTCGCAAATCGCATGTCCAAGACCTGCAAAGATACCTTCCTGGGGGTCGTAATAGGTCATGGTGCCGATGCCGGCAGAGCTGTCGCGTACCCACATACCCGCGCGGTAGCTCTCGTCAGAGGGTGACTGGATCGGCGTGAGGGATACCTGCTTGAGATTCCCTTCCCGCCGCAACGTCACCTGCATCTCGCGTCCTCTGCTTTCACTGACGATTTTTCCGACATCCTCGTTGTAGTAAATTTTCTTTCCGTCGATGGAAAGAATAATATCGCCGGTGCGGATGCCCGCATTTTTCGCAGGGTTAACAGCCTTGCCCTCAAGATCAAGGTCGCTTAACCCCACCACCATAACACCGTCGGTAAACATTTTAATACCGAACGGGGTTCCGGCGGGAATCACCATGTCTCTTTCGACAACCTTGACGCTGACCGTCTTAATGACAGCCCCGCCCGGCAGTGAAAGCCGCATCGCGTATTCGTTACCCGCACGCGAGACGAGCTCGGATGGCATATTATCTACCCAGCCGCTGCTTTTAATACCCAGCCAACCGCCATTGAGCGAAAAACGTTCGCCCTGCGCGACGTAATAACGGTCGGGCAGCATAGTTTGCAAACAAAGCAAAACCGCCAACAACCCGAGCATGACGACAGACACGATGGTCGCCGACACCTTAAAAATTCTCTTCATCACACCGTTACACCTCCTTTGCCTGTGCTGTTTTGAGAACAAAGCGTTTTGTCCTCCCTTATATAATGTCAGGTAACGGTGCGATTAACAGCGGCAAAAAGTTGACGCCAAGGCAACGACTGTGTCTGCTTCCAATCGATCCGGTTCCTGAACCGCCGCTTTTGGCGGTAATACTGATATGACAATTAAAAACGCCAACATTTGGCATGCGTTCCAACCTTCCAGACGATTTTATTATGCGCTAAAAAGGCAAACTATATTTAATACCGATAAAACTTTAAATGAGGCGTTTTTTTATGTTTATTTCGCTTTGGCGCACATTTGTACTTTTTTTGGCGGTATCAATTGCGCTGCGCTTTATGGGCAAACGGCAGCTTGGTGAGCTTCAGCCTTCCGAGCTGGCCACCACTATTATGATTTCAAATATCGCCGCAATTCCGATTGAAAATATTGGCTCGCCAATGATAAACGGCATTCTGTCCATCTCGCTGCTGGCCTGTCTGGAGATTTTGCTTTCAGTCGTCATCTTAAAGTCCCGCAGGCTGCGCGGCGCTGTGATGGGACATCCGCGCTGTGTCATCCGGGACGGTAAGCTTGACCAGCAAGAGCTCTCAGACCTGCGCTGGTCGCTCGACGACCTGATGGAGCTGCTGCGCGGCAATGGCGTTTTTGATATTGATGAGGTGCTGTTTGCGATTGTGGAAACCAACGGCAGCCTCTCGGTCTACCCAAAATTTGAAAAGCGTCCCGTAACAAACGAGGCGCTTTTTATTCCTATGCCCGAATGCGAGTCGCCGCCGGTCTTTGTCATCAATGACGGCGAGGTTGATGCTCAGGCGCTTAAATATTGCAATCTTGACAGGGCGTGGCTGGATAAGGTGCTCAAAGAAAAGCATCTGTCGGAAAAGGATGTCTTTGTTATGAGCTGCGACCGCTCGGCGCGGTATATTCTGCTTAAAAAGGAGAAAAAGCGATGAAGCGTTTTTTTATTGCCCTTGTTTTTTTAGCGGTTATGTCGGCCACCTGCCTGTTTCTGGTGAAGCACCTCGATAAAAATACAAAGGCAATAAAAGATGAAATCAGCCGGATTCGGGACGCCGTCATAAGTGACGATCAGGATGCCGCCGACGCGGCTATGCAGCAGCTCATACGCCATTGGGAGGAGGAGAAATACCTGTTTCACGCCCTTGCGGGCAGTAACTACTGCGACCCGTTTGAAAGTGCGCTTGACCGCTCGGAGGTATGGCTTGGGCAAGGAGAAAATAAAGAGCTGTTTGCGGAGCTCTCGGACCTTTATTCCCGCATCGACCAGCTTTGGGATACGCAGGCGATACACCCGAAAAATCTTTTCTAGTGGCAGGATGACAGTATTTTATGGTTCCATATCGTACCGCCCGACCGATTGCCCGTCAGCTATTCTTCCCCCGGCAATACAGAAAAGCGCCCGAAAGATACACTAGACGTATCTTTCGGGCGCTTTATCTTTTATTTCATTAAAAACCGGACAGCTGCGGCTATTTTTTATCCAGCAGCAGCTTAAGCTCATCCATGAACGAGCCAATATCTTTAAATTGGCGGTAGACCGACGCAAAACGCACATAGGCCGCCTCGTCAATATCCTTAAGCTTTTGCATGGCCAATTCACCGATGCGGCTGGTAGGAATCTCTCGCTCCATAGCGTTTTGCAGCGTGGCCTCGATCTCATCCACAGCCTTTTCAATCTGTGTCAGCGACACCTGCCGCTTTTCGCAGGCGCGCAGCATGCTGTTTAAAAGCTTTTCGCGGTAAAACGGCTCCATCACGCCGTCCTTTTTCAGCACCATCATCGGAATCGTCTCCACCGCCTCATAGGTGGTAAAGCGCTTCTGGCAAGAGAGGCATTCGCGCCTGCGGCGAATGCGCTCGCCGTCGTCCGCCGGGCGGGAGTCGATTACCTTGCTTTCGGTGTAGGAACAAAACGGACATTTCATCGGATGAACCTCCTTAACGCGGCAGCATACCGCATGGATTTAAGGCCCCTTTATACTATAAATTATAGCACGTCCAGACTAAAATGCAACGCTCAGGCGAAGATTACCTTACGCCCCGCATCGCTTCCCAGCGACTGCGCAATTTTTTCTTCAAGCGCTTCGAGCGGCGGTTGCTCAAAGTTAAAGCGCAGCGCCAGCGCCTCAAGCGCCCGGTGATCACAGTCCAGATCGCATACCACCGCCACCACCTGATCACAGGCGTCACAAGCGGCCAAACCGCCTACGATCGACGCACCCTTCTCGTTGCGAACGACCGTAAAGGTCACATGATAGGTCAACGGCAGATTTTTTACCAGAAACAGCTCCAATGGCGTCATTTTTTAGTCCTCCTTGCGGTTTTTTCTATTCTACCCTAAAAACCGAAATTTGGAAATTATATCCATTCGACAGCCGTACAGCATTTTCTCAACTGCCCGTCGGCGTTTGACAGCGCCGGCCTGTTTTTTTGCCGCGCAGCGGCACTTTGTGTCGCCGGTTTTGTTTAATACTGATAACGCCCTAGAAGGCCGATAGGACGGCAGGCGGTTTTTACTGTACCAGAAACTAAGAGCGTACTCAAAGTTCCAACCTCCGGACAATGCCGCCGGCAAATCGTATTCCCATGTCAAAATGCGCACGGAATACTGAATGTATTCCGTGCGCATTTTCCGGGCGTTTATGCTTTTTGGCGAATGCCCCTTTTTAAGCGGCGCCTCAGGAGGCCGACGGACCGGCCGCCGCCGGCGCGGGCGACGCAGATAAAAAAGCGCCGCTTTTCTACGCGCATTATCGGTATCGGCATGCGTTACAACAAGCCTTCAAGCAGTCGGAGGCACTCGGCAAGCTGCTCTTGACGGGCAAAGTTCCAGCTGTAGAGCTCCAGCAGCGCAGCGCCCTCATAGCCCGTCGACTTCAGCCGCTTTATCAGTCCGGCCAGATCAAAGTCGCCCTCGCCCAAGGCCAGACAATCGCAGCCGCAGCAGTGATCGCTTAAATGCAGGTGCGCAAGATGCGAACCCATCGCATCGAGCATCTCAAAGGGCGTCACCCCGGCCCGAACCGCCTGCTTAACATCCAGCACAAAATCGACATCGGGTATGGCGCGCGCCATGCTTTTGATGAAGCGCGGAGAACCGCTGTGGCAGCGCGCCACATTTTCCTGACAGAGGCGCACACCAAAGCTGCGGGCAATATCGCGCAGCCGCATAAAGCGCTCAAAATAGAAGCCCGGCTCAATCGGCATAAAGCTGCGCGCCCCATGGAACACCAAAAGCTGCGCGCCAACGAGATTGCAAAACTCGAAATACCGGCGGTAGCCCTCAGCCTCGTCGTCAAAGCGCCGGGTATAGCTGCTAAAAAAGCTGACGCCCTCCGCCTCTGAAGAATAAGGATGCACCGAGACAATCTGCGTTCCTGCGGCGCCGGCAATACGATTAAGCCTACCGGCAAACTCCGGCGTATTTTCTGAAGGAGAATTCAAAAATACTTCCACCGTATGAATACCCATACCGGTCAGCGCGGCCAGCGCCTCTTCCGTCAGCATAGGAAACAGGCAGGACGTCGACACCCCTGTTTTCATCGTCATTCTCCCTTTCAGATCCATATACGCAAGGCAGCTAAGCCGCGCTGTCTCTTTTTTAATCAGCCGAGCGCCACGTCGAGCACCATCATGACAATAAAACCTGTCAGCACGCCGACGGTGGCAACCCGCTTATTATCTTTAAACGATTCAGGAATCAGTTCGGAGCAGACCACCGAAATCATGGCGCCCGCTGAAAAGGCCAGCGTAATGGGCAGCGCCGAGCGCATAGCAAGCGCAAAAAACACGCCCAACACACCGGCTATCGGCTCTACAATGCCGGACGCCTGCCCCACCAAAAAGCTCTTAAGACGGCTTGCGCCGTCCCGGCGCAGCGGCATGGCGACACAGGTCCCTTCGGGAAAGTTCTGCAGCCCGATACCCAGCGCCAGCATCATCGCTGTGATCAGCGAGGTTCCTTCAATGCCCAATGCCACGCTGCCAAACGCCACGCCGACGGCCAGTCCTTCGGGTATATTATGCAGCGTAACCGCCGAGGTTATGAGGATGGAACGCCGCACCCGACCCCCGTTCTGGTTGGCAAAACGCGCTCTGGATAAAAACGCATCGGACAAAACGACGAATGCGCCGCCTGCGGCAAAGCCGATGGCTGCCGTCAGCCAGGCGTTGCGGCCCAGCTCAACAGCCAGCTCAATAGCCGGCGACAGCAGCGACCAGAACGACGCGGCAATCATAACACCGGCGGCAAAGCCCATCATCATGTCGAGCACTTTCTGATTCACCGACTTAAAAAAGAAAACCAGAGAAGCGCCCAAGGCGGTGACGCCGTATGTAAACAGCGTCGCCAAGAGCCCCTGATGCACCGGGGACAACGAAGCAAACCAAGACAAGTTCATCCCTCCGAACATAAAGCTTTTCATGTTAGCTTATGCGCACAGAGACGTTCTTGCTACGGCAGCGCTTGGCGGGAGCGGACAGCGCCGATAACAAAACGGCAGGGCTGCGACAAAATCAAACGCAGCCCTGCCGATTTTTTCCGCTACCTCACAAAAATCGACCTAACCATATTAGGGCAGTTTTTATGGAACGATAGACACGTTAAGCCGTTTTTTTCTTCTGCCAGATCACCCACAGCATGGTGGCGATGCACAGCGAGGAATAGCAGCCCGAGATCATGCCGATGATCATTGGGACAGAAAACGACAGAATAGAGGTGACGTTGTACAAATAGGCGACGACCGAAACGACGACCATCGAGCAGACGGTGGTGATGCTGGTCATCAGCGAGCGGGTGAACGACTGGTTCAGGCTCAGATCCATCATCTCTTCAAGCGGCATGGTGTTGCCATAGAGGCGCTTATTTTCACGCACACGGTCGTAGATGACGATGGTGTCGTTAAGCGAATAGCCCAAAATAGTCAGGCACACCGCAATAAAGTTGGCGTTGATTGAAATGCCAAACAGCACAAACACCGCAAAGACCATAAGCAGGTCGTGTATCAGTGCGACAACCGCGGTGATACCCGCCGACCAGCCGCCGATCTTTTTAAACCGCAGGCTGATATAAACCACCATGAGCAGTGAAGCAAACGCTACGGCGGTCAGGCTCTTAATCAGAAATTCTTTGCCAATGGTAGGGCTGATGACGCTGACCGAAGCGGTGGCAAGGTTGTAGTCCCTGTACTTTTCGACAAGCGCCGTGGCCAGCTCGGCCTGCTTGTCCGCGTTAAGTCCCTCACTGGTGGGCAGCGAAATGACAAAGTTCTGTGTGCCGGTCGCGATATCGGTAGATTTCTGCAACGAAACCTTCTGCTCTAAAACCGATTCAACCGTCTGCTGGAACTCGGCCTGGTCAACATCGCCGGTATAGGAATAGGTGATAAGCGCGCCGCCCTTAAACTGAATGTCCAGATCGACGCCGAACAGCACGGCACCGACCAGCATAATGGCAATCAGCGCAATCGAAAGTCCAAAATAGATCTTACGATGCCCGTAAAAACGAATATTCCACTTTTTCATCAGTTCTTACCTCCGTACAGCGCGGGATTACGCATGGCGCTGAAGCGTGAGACCGACTTAAGCAGCAGCTTGGAGACGAACACGCCCATGAGCAGATTCAGGATAACGCCGACAAGCAGCGTGTAGCCAAAGGAGTAAATGGTGCCTGAGGCCGAAACGCCGAACATGAAGAACACCGGCGACAGAATACGTGAAAAGAGGCTGTCGGGCGGGCCGAAGGCGCCCATTAAAATGATCGACACGATGATGACCGTCACGTTGCCGTCCAGAATTGCCGCAAAGGCGCGCTTAAAGCCCGAATCGACCGCGGCGTCGATAGAACGACCGTTGGCCAGCTCTTCCTTTATGCGCTCGGCGGTGATGATGTTGGCGTCAACGCCAAAGCCGATGGCCAGAATGATGCCGGCGATGCCGGGCAGCGTGAGCGTAAAGGACGGG
>JAEWMM010000154.1 GCA_023457175.1 Bacillota bacterium
CTCTCTTATGTTTTCGGCTATTCGATCGGCAACGATCTCTCCGCCCGCGACCTGCAATTCAGAACCCCTCAGTGGCTGTTGGGAAAAACCTGCGACGGCTTTGCGCCCGTGGGGCCTTATATTGTAACCGCTGACGAAATTGACCCCAACCATCTCGACATCCGGTGTGAGGTCAACGGTGAAATACGCCAGCGCTCAAACACCGACCGCATGATTTTTGATTGCGCGGCCATTATCAGCTACGCCTCGCAATACATGACGTTAAAGCCCGGCGACCTGATATTTACAGGAACGCCAAGCGGCGTCATCCTCGGCTATCCCGAAGCAAAGCAAGCATGGCTCAAGCCCGGTGATAAAGTTTCGGTCACAATCGAAAATCTGGGCACGTTAACCAACGTATTGGCATGACAGGCATCCACGCGGCAGCATTTGAATAATATGGGATAGATACAGCAAAAATTGATATGTTCGTATAAAAACACCCCGCAGCACAACATCTTGCGGGGTGTTTTATAAATACAGTTGCAGTTTTGTCACTTTTGTGCCATAATAGCTGTAAATCATTGTCAGGGAGGTGGTACAGCCAGCGCAGCTTCATTAAATAAAGGGGTGATGCCAGAAAATAATAAGTGAATCAAGCGCCAGCTCCGTCCGCGTAACGCCGGATGGATGACGAGGAGAGAAGCTATCGAAAATTCGGCGGATGCTTCTCCGTTCTCCTCCTTGGGAATGTCAGGCAGGCGGCAAAGCCGCGGGGCGACCCGCGGGACAAATCCGGCCTGCACAAGGACTGTTATCGCTTCTCAATAAAGACTTTTTATTGAGAACAGCCCGGCCACGCCGTGCTGCATTTTTGCTTTTTATAAGCGAAAATATGTCTTATAAAATTTCGTTGCTAAAATTCCGTTTTTGCGGGTTTTAGACGGAATTGCTATGATTTTTTGACATCTTAATATTGATATAGGAGTTTTTTCTATGTGTGGAATTATAGGATATTCGGGGCACCGCTGTGCCAGCGACGTACTGCTGGAGGGCCTGAGCCGGTTAGAATACCGCGGATATGATTCCGCCGGTGTTCTCGTAAGCGAAAACGGTGCTTTTGTTACGGTTAAACGCGAGGGCCGACTGGATAACCTGAAGGCGTCTCTGGAGAACTTCACCCTGCACGGCACCTGCGGCATGGGGCATACCCGGTGGGCAACCCACGGCGGCCCCACAGACGAAAACGCCCACCCCCACGGCACCGAGCGCGTCATGATGGTACATAACGGTATCATCGAAAATTATCTCGCGCTCAAATCGATACTGGTGGAGCAGGGCTACGCCTTTTTATCGCAGACCGACACCGAAATTGCCGCCTGCTATCTCGATTATTGCTACCACGGCGACCCGATAGACGCTATTCGGGAGGCGCTGCAAAAAATTGAAGGGGCGTACGCCTTTGTCATCATGTTCTCCGACCACCCCGGCACGCTGTACGCAGTGCGAAAAGACGGCCCGCTGATTGCGGCGCCCGGTGACGGCGAAAACTTTCTCGCTTCAGACATTACCGCGGTCATCGGTTATACCAACCGTTATTTCGTACTTGAAGAGGGCGAAATTGCCGTCGTCAACCCCGACAGCATCCGCGTGTTTGGCTTAGATGGCGGCGAACGCCAAAAAACGGTGCAGACCGTCAGCTGGAACGTCGACCAGGCGCAGAAGGAAGGCTATCAGCACTTTATGCTCAAGGAAATTCACGAGCAGCCCGACGCACTGCGGCACACGATGACGCCGAGAATCAAAAACGGCCTACCCTGCTTTGAGCATGACCATCTGCCTGAAGATTTTTTCTCCCGCTTTAAGCAGATTAAAATTGTCGCCTGCGGCACCGCAATGCACGCCGGCCTTGTCGGGCGAGACCTCATCGAAAGTCTGGCGCGCGTGCCGGTTCAGGTCGATCTGGCCAGTGAGTTTCGTTACCGCGCGCCCATCCTCAATGATACGGATCTTGTGGTCATCATTTCCCAGTCGGGCGAGACGGCCGACAGTCTGGCCGCCCTGCGGCTGGCAAAATCGATGGGCGTCACAACGCTGGCGATTGTCAATGTGGCAGGCTCCTCGATTGCGCGCGAGGCGGATCATGTCATTCTCACCTACGCAGGACCTGAAATTTCAGTCGCAAGCACCAAGGCCTATTCGGTGCAGCTTTCCATTCTATATCTGATCGCGTTTTCAATGGCCGCAGCAAACGGTTGTCTGACGCAGGAGAAAACGCAAGCGCTGGTCGCATCTCTGAGCGCCGTGCCCGACGCGGTTCGCGGCGTTTTCTCGTGCCAGACCGCGATTGAGCACGCCGCCGAGGGCTTTGAGCGCAGCGAGGATCTGTTCTTTCTCGGGCGCGGCATGGATTGGGCGCTGGCCTGCGAGGGCTCGTTAAAGCTTAAGGAAATTTCGTATATCCATTGCGAGGCCTGCGCGGCCGGTGAATTGAAGCACGGCACCATCTCGCTGATTACCGACGGCACCCCCGTCATCGCGCTGTGCACGCAGGATAAGCTGATCCCCAAGATGCTCTCAAACATCAAGGAGGTCAAGGCCAGAGGCGCTATAGTGACGCTGGTCGCCAAAGAGGGCGAGTCGCTCTCGCAGGAGGTGGCCGACACCCTGCTGCTGCTCGACGCGCTGGACGACATGTTCATGCCGTTTACCGCAGTTACCGTGCTGCAGCTTATCTCCTACTACACCGCCCGTCTGAGAGGCTGCGACATCGACAAGCCCCGCAATCTGGCAAAATCGGTGACCGTGGAATAAAATAATTGCTCAAAGGGGCGGCGTCGTTGCTAACGCCGCCGCCCCTTATAAAGTATCATGTATGCAAGAGGTCTGAGCTAAAACCCCATCGTATCTTTCTCGTTTAAAAGCGCAGAAAGCAGGAGCAAAAATAGTCAGGCGACTGTTTTTACGTGAGAGCACCTACGCTGAGGTATTCTCCTGACGACGCATTAAGTAGCATTGGCTTGTACAAATTACCGCAACGCGGTTACTGTATCGACAGCCCAAGAAGCATACGCTATTCGCTTTGAGGTTCGCCTTTGTGCCCGGCCTTTTTCCCAAACAGCATCTGCCCGATCGATGGAATGGGCTTCATATGATCCAGCTTGGGGATATAAAGATATTTTCGCACCAGATAGAGCAGCGCCATCGAAATTACCGAGATCATATTCTCAAGCGGCGTGGTGTGCTCGACGATCATCTGTCGCGCAATCGCGAGCAGCATGATCTCAAGGACCGAATCAAGCGTATGGGTACTTAGCATCCGTACAAATTCAATGCCGAGCACAAGCGTCGCCGCCGCACTCAAAAGCGTTGAAAAATCTTTGGGGTTGTCAATTAACTGCAATGGAGCAAAGTCATGGATCAGACCGATGCAGGCGGAGAGAAGCGCCGCAAGCAGTAAAAAACCAATAAATATTTCCATTGTGACACTCATCCGGTACATTAGATCGCGCATACTCCACTTCATCGCAGACGCCCTTTCAATTTGAGGTTAAATATTTTGACCCATTATATCACGTACCGTATGTCGCTGAAAAGGCAAAAAGTAAAAAAATCTTAAACCTGCGTCCATAATGCAAAATGCCGCTGCTGTCAGCGGTCCGGCTTGCAAAGAGGCGCCCTATGCGCACCCCATGCTTATTAAACGGCAGTCCTATGGCTCAAAACGGCACAAGAAACCAGAGCGGCCCGGGGAACAGCGCGATTCCAAGCGCGTCAACAAACAGAATATTCAGGATCACAAGCATTATAAGGGCCGGTAGAATAACGCTCTTTTCGCAGATACCGCTCCCTTCAGCGC
>JAEWMM010000155.1 GCA_023457175.1 Bacillota bacterium
GTCTTACGCCGCTATAACGCCCGAAGCATATTATGAACGGACTTTAGAAAAGGTGATTCGTGATATTTCCGCCGGCAAATACGACGACTGTGTTTCCGGCCTTCAGGTGGTGGAGCAAAATGCCAATCACAAAACCAAGGCCCGGCGCATTCAAGACACCATTGAATCTACCCTGCACAATATGGAAATTGCCGAGGAGCTGCTCTCTTCTGAGTCCAGCATTAGCAGAATACAGGATTTGAAAGCGGCAAACGCGCGCCGCGCCGAGGCGATTCCCCAGATGATTCGTGAAATGAAAGAAAATCAGGCTCAAGAAGAGCTGGATGCCGACAGCCCCAATGTGATAGGAGGCGGCGCAAATGGATAACAACCCCGATGCGATAGCCAAAATGCATCAGGAGCAGGGGCGCGAGAGAATCGGGCGGCTTCAGAAGAAAATCGACATCACCAGATATAACATGGAGGTATCTAAGGAAATTATGGCGGAAACGCCCTCCGACGCCCAGCAGGAAAAGCTCATTGAAAAGAACAGGCGGCGTCAGCACGGAATAGCGGGCATTGAAAAGGAGATTCGGGACATTGAACAGGCGATGGAGGAATAAGAGCGTGCAAAGACCAGCCCGGCGACATGCGTCCGAAGCAAAATAAGACCGATTGACGCAGCCCCAAGCGATAAACGTCACAAAACCTGCCGCAATCGCAAAAGCGGCAGGTTCTTTCTTATGCTTTATCCTGCTTATCTCCGGCAGATATCATCGTGGGTTTTGCCGTGTTTTAAGGCGGGGCATTCCCGGTCAAAACCGGCATCGACTGTTGTGCAAAGCCGACGGTTGTGCTATTCTGCAAGTATAGTTGTTTCAAAGCTCTGGTGTTTGCGCGGTTATTTTTCTTAATGCAAGGCGGGCGACGAAGGCAGGCTGACGCCTGACGGGGAGAACAACGCAGCAGCACGAAAACAGACCGCAAAAGACAGGGCGGCTTTGGCGGTGATCGACTACAGCACCGACCGGCGAAGCCTATTCGCAATATGGGCACGACAGGCAGCAAAGGGGTTTTGGGATGAATTTGTATGAAAAGTACGTTTACAGGCAGCTTGACGATTGGCGCAGGGATATTCTTAAACAGGCCGGCATGCTCGAAAAGGTTTCTAAGGGCATTCAAACAAAAACGCAGAGCGTTATCCCCGCCAAGGTGCAAAATGCCGTGACCGCCGCCATTGAAAAAATGGTGCAGACCATTCTGTCTGGCTCCGGTTTGCTGACGATACAGGAGGACACCGGCGGGCTTTCGCTGGGCGAACGGGATTTTTTAGTGACCGAATGCTTTCAGCGCTATAAAAAGGCAGCCGTTGCGCAGGGGGTGGGCCTTGGCGCGGGCGGCATGCTGCTGGGACTTGCCGATTTACCTACGCTGATGAGCATTAAAATTAAATTCCTATTTGATACCGCAAAGCTCTACGGATATGATACGCAGGATAAGAACGAGCGGCTTTTTATGCTGCATATTTTTCAGCTCGCCTTTTCGGGACGGGAGCACCGCCTCCAGACCTTTTACACCCTTGAACGTTGGGACGACCTTGACCACAGCGCCATAGACTGGGAGAAGTTCCAGCTGGAATACCGCGATTATATTGATATTGCCAAGCTGCTGCAGCTGCTGCCGCTGGTGGGCAGCGTGGCGGGCGGTACTGCAAACTACAAGCTGATGCAACGGCTGAAGGTGAATGCGATGAACTGCTACCGTATGCGGATACTCGGCCGCAAGTGGAAAGAATAAATGGAATACCGCCTGACGGTGTCGGTCGGCGGGGTGAGCCACCGGATAAAGGAGCATTTGCATGCGGAAAATTTTGTGCCACAACGCGCTGGATCGGCTTGCCCCTTATATCGACGAGATGATTTTTGAGCGCATGATACCCGGCCAGACCAACAGATTTGAAAGCTACGAAGGCATAAACCTGCTTTCTTTTGACTGGCTCAA
This sequence comes from Bacillota bacterium, assembly GCA_023457175.1. Lineage (GTDB taxonomy): Bacteria > Bacillota > Clostridia > Oscillospirales > Ruminococcaceae > Yanshouia. The sequence goes on from JAEWMM010000155.1 coordinate 1,981, forward strand.
TATCCACGATATGCTTGCGCCGCCCGAGCTCATCACCATCTGCCATACCAGAGAGGATTTGTTTTTCATCTGCGAAGGTAATGCCTCCTACCGGCTGGTGCAGCAGCTTGCCGCTGTCGACACGCCCGAAGATACGCCCAACGAAAAGGTGCTCTATACCTTTTTCAACGGGCTGATTAAAGAGGACATCGCCTATATCGAAGCGCTGGAAGAAAACATAACCGACACCGAGGATGAGCTGTTGACCACCTCTAAAAGGGAATGCGCCCATGAGATTATTGAATTCAGGCGCGAGCTTTTAAAGCTCAAGCGATATTATGAACAGCTCAACCAGATATTTGAGGAGCTGGTGGAAAACGAGCGCGGGCTGATTGACAGAACCTACCTGCGGTATTTTAAGGCGCTGGATAACCGCATTGATCGCCTGTTTTCGCATGTGCTGACACTGAGGGACTATGTTACTCAGGTGCGCGAGGCCTATCAGGCGCAGATAGACATTGAACAAAACAGCCTGATGAAGGTTTTTACAGTGGTAACGGCCATCTTTTTACCGCTCACCCTCATTGTCGGCTGGTATGGCATGAACCTGAGAATGCCGGAATACAGCTGGCCCTACGGCTATCTGCTGGTCATTTCCTTAAGCGTAGCAGTGGTGCTGTTTAGCTTTATCTTTTTTAAATACAAGCGATGGGTTTGATGCCGGGCGTTTAACTTACCCTCCTATTGCCCGGCGCCCGGCTTGCGCGGCCTTTTCCGGTGCGGTGCGGCGCATCAATGCCTGTATTAAGAACCTATAGCGGTTTTCTATCGTCCATAATTCGTTGGTTATAATAACGCTTTTTCTGTTTCATTTATCGGATAAATATTTAGAATGCGCCAAAAAGCACGGCGCAGTCCAAGCCGGGCTGCGCCGTTTGCGTCGCGCATAAATGACGATACCGATAGTGTCTGTTCAGCTTAAACGAATAATCATCAACGAAGCGCCCAGACTGCCGCCAAGCAACGTTGCGGCCCCGGCCAGAAGCGGCGCGTACATCTGCAACTGAATCGTCGCGCCGGCGGCAAGACCGACCTCGATTTCGTTATAAAACTGGGAGACGGTCAGCGCCGGAGAAATGGTCGTCTGTGCAATATTTGCCGAATTAATCACCAGTCGGGTACCCAGCAGAACGGCGGCGGTGGTATTAACGTGGTAGGATATGCGGTAAAAGCCCGCGGTATTGACGGTGAACAGCGTATTGCCGTTGGTCAGCGTAATGTCGGAGGATAAGAGCTGTACGCTGGGGAAGGCCAGATTTGTTCCGTTGACCAGTACCGTCACCAGGCCGCCTGCGGTATTGGCTGCAAACCCGGCTGTAACAGAGGGCGGGGGATAAGGGGCGTCCGGTCCGGTCG